>DASQZL010000116.1:0-31863 GCA_035638715.1 Balneolaceae bacterium | reverse complement strand
CAGCGATCCCAGCCAGTGAATGGCATGCGAAACTTCGAAATGAATATACCAGCCCCAGCCGATGAAAATCATCAGCAAATGCAAAAACTGATCAATCAGGAAATAACGCAGATTGTCGCGGCGGTTCGACTTCCACCAATCGATGATAAAATGTGTCAGCAAAATAAAAACAGGAAGCTGCCACACTGTCCATTGGGCCATTAACAGATAGGTCAATACGCCTGAAATGAGCGCGTGAATATAAAGATAGGAGGAGCGAAGGCCGTTTCGCTTGTTTTTAATCCATTTGGTCCGTTGAAAGAAGAAGTCGGTCAGAATATGGGCAATTAGCAAGCGAAGGAGCAGTATCAGGTTGGACGGGGTGATCATGATATCTGTTAATTAAAGCGCAGTTTAATTTTTAGATTCGAAGGTCAGATTTTTAATAAGCACTTAATCGCTAAGTTGATTCAAAATTAAAATCCTGTCTGCCGTTGGTTACCTATCAAAACTGTATTGCGAGAAGATGCGCAAGGAGTCACTGATGCAACTCGTTTTCGATTACATTTTTATACCGGTCAAGAAGCGATTCAATAGCATGCCATCCGGCTCCCTTGACCCGATAATAGATCGCCGCCTGAGAAATCCCCAATTCCTTCCCAATTTCTTTAGGCGTCATTTTTTGAAGTAACATATAGACAATTTCTGCCTGGGGGGAGGTCCATTTATTCAGCACCGCATCAAGAAGCATGCAGGAAGTTTCAAATTCTTCATTTATTGGTGCCCAGGGTGTTTTGATCGTAAATTTACGGCTGCTTTTGAGTTCATCCAGCCCCGGACCTGAGTTTCGGTAAGCAGGCCCGTCGCCTTCGGAAACAGTTTCAGGCAGATAGTCTATCGTGCCGATACCGATGGATATACGGGCATCCCAATCCGTTTTTTGTTGAGCTGTATGATTTTTACGCAGCGAAGACCTGATAAAAAGACCGGCCCATAAAGCCTCGGATGGGTCGGCAAGCACTCCCTGGAAGCTATCCCCCCGGTATATATTGAAAGAGGGCAGGGCGTTTTCCCGTTCTGCATAAGCAGAGATTCCATCAAACGTTCGCTTTAGGGCCTGGATAAGGTGATCTTTTTCTTCGGTATTAATCTCAGAAAAATTCACAAGATCACCGGTGATAACCGCGTAGTTTTTCCCTTCAATCATTCTTGTCTCTTTTTTAAGTCTATGGGCTTATAAATTTAATTTTAAGCCTGCAGACTTAAAAATATTATTTTAAGCTTGCAGACTTAAATTAATAACAAAATATTATAATAAAATATTTATGAAGAAAAAACTAAATAGAAAAACCGAAAAAGATAGCCATTATATAGCAACCGAAAGTAAAATAATTTGGCAATTGATCGATAATTTAATTAAAATATTCATAATAATATATTTCGGGGATTTAAAATATTTATCTAATGATAAAAAATTGGCTGAAGTCCAATTATGGGAGATTTTTGCTCAAAGCGGTATGCTTTTATATCATCTGGTATATACTCTATGATTTATGGTTATTGCCGGATGGGCGTCTGGATCAATGGGTAAACGTTCATATCGTAGCATTTGCAGGTGCCTTGCTTCGCGGAATGCATTTCAGTGTTAAATACACCGGCAGACAAATTGGAATGCAAAATACCGCCGGCATTTTATTGGTCAATGGCTGCAGCGGGGTATCGGCCTCCGGATTATTTGCTGGCTTTGTGATTGCATACCCGGGTCGATGGGGGAGACGGCTGTGGTTTATTATCGCTGGTGTCGCTGCCATTTTAATCGCTAATATTCTCCGCATCGTCGTTCTCGTTCTTACGCAGAAATACTACCCGGACTTATTCAATTTCACGCATCACTATTCTACAACCGTGGTTTTTTATCTCGTTATATTCGGGTTGTGGATGATCTGGGTGAGGTTTGACAATGATGAGAGCCATCTTGCTTTTCCAGTAAAATTTAAGTCCGGGGTATGAATTTATTATCATTCCGTTCGGGACGCCTGGTCGTCTGCATAATGCTTTTCATATTTTACCTATATGCCTGGCGTCCGGCGCGTAAATACATCACGCAAAATATTGTGTACCCCCGCCTGAAAGCAGCCCAAAATAGTATGGGACATCGTCCTTATAAAATCAAGCGAGATGGCGTTTCTCTCCGGTTGACTTTCCCATGGAGGCATTACCAGAAAACTATTCAATACCGCCCGCAGGGTGGATTTTTCTTTTTACTTGCAATGCTGACCCTATTAGTTATTTTTGCGAAACCATTATGGTATCTATTATTGGTGGGTTTTCATATAGCCGCAACATTGACTACAACGGGGCTGATGATTCTGAGTAAACAGGGATGGTATCCTGGGTTCCTGATCGTAGACTGGAT
Source organism: Balneolaceae bacterium (assembly GCA_035638715.1). Classification (GTDB taxonomy): domain Bacteria; phylum Bacteroidota; class Rhodothermia; order Balneolales; family Balneolaceae; genus SMO-BIN1. Next base: position 29,468 of record DASQZL010000116.1, on the reverse strand, counting down.
TGTAAGCTATCTTGTGCCAGTTCTTACATTGGCCATGGCAATCTTATTTATCGTAAAGCAAAAAGATCGCCGACAGGGTTAAGTGATTGGAAGCTTAAATTGACAGTTTTTCTTATAAAATGCACGGCTTATTTAATCAACAATATTTTATGCCGGTCTGGAGTGATATTTTTTTATATTTGATAGGCTGAATTTTAAAAAGCTTAGCCGAATCGACCATGAATACAATTGTTAAACAATTATTTGTTGATGCGCTGGAGGCAAATAGTCCATCAAATTTAATTAACGATTGGGTTTCATTGCAGGGAAGCAATATGTCGGTCGGTGCCAAGGAATGGACAATTGGGGAAAAGCAAGATTTATATGTTCTTGCGGTAGGTAAAGCCTCACGCCCGATGGCGAAAGCTTTAAAGAACAAACTGGATGTTTCATCATCCCATATTCTTTGTATCACGCCGGAAACCAAAGGGCTGGAAAAATATTGTTTCTCATCCACCCATCCTATTCCGGATATAAAAAGCAGAAAAGCGGCAGATAAGCTTATCTCTTTCGCTGAGCAAATACCTTCAGATTCGCTTGTTATTTTTGCCTTGTCCGGGGGAGCATCGGCGCTCGTATGTAAACCGGCTGATGATATGAACCTGCCGGACATGAATACGGTAAATAAAATGTTGCTTGAATCCGGGGCCAATATCGAAGAGGTGAATTCCGTACGGAAACATTTATCGGAAGTCAAAGGCGGTCAACTTTTGTCTTATCTCAGGCCGGACTGCACGCTCATCGATTTAGTTATTTCGGACGTGCCCAATGATAACCTGGAAATTATAGGCAGTGGATTGACAACACCGGATTCTTCAACCTTTCAGGATGCCTATGACACCCTTTTGAGGTATGAATTGTGGGAAAAACTGCCGGAAAATATACAAGGGCATATCGAAAAGGGCTTGACCGGAGAAGTACCCGAAACCATTAAACCGGGCCACGATCCGATAGCAAATCATACGTCATTCATTATAGGATCGGCAAAAAAATTTGCAGACACTATAGCTGAATTGGCCGCTGACGAAAGGTTTAATACGTGGGTTGCCGAGGAGCCATTTAATCAATCCGTGGATGAAGTTACCAAAATGGTTGCTGACCGAATCAAGCGGGAGGGGGATGATAACAAGGATGCAACGGTCATGATTTTTTATGGGGAATCGACCGTAAATGTAACAGGCGGGGGGAAAGGCGGGCGAAACCAGGAACTGGCTTTGCGTGGGGCACTCGAAATTGAGGGTATGGAAGGGGTAACCTGGCTCAGCGCCGGCACGGACGGTGTTGACGGACCTACCGATGCAGCGGGAGCCAGGGTGGATGGATCGACGATTGCCAGGGCAAAAGAAAAGGGATTGAACGTGGAAAAATTTATCTCAGAAAATGATTCATATCATTTCCACGAGCAAGTGGGAACCCTTCTGAAGACAGGTCCGACAGGCAACAATATGATGGATATAGTTATCGTGCTGGTTGAATGATTAATTGTGGTATGATTTCGATATATTATCCGAACAAAACTATAATTACAATATAGTATTGAAGATCAAGTTATTATAAATCATGAAATGGCAAAATCCGCTTTACTTATGGTTTTTAGTTGCAATACCGCTGTTGATCGCCGGGATTTGGTGGTATCAAAAGCGTTTACACGCTGACCGACAAAAATATTTTGAGGAACCGCTGTTTAAAAATCTCTGGCAGGATTTTTGGGAATGGGGGAGTCGCCTGAAAATGATCAGCCTGTATATAGGCCTGGCTTTTTTAGTTGTTGCTTTGGCCGGACCGAAAATCGGAACACGGGTGAAGCATATTAAGCGTAAAGGTGTAAATCTGATGGTCGCGCTGGATCTTTCGGCCAGCATGAATGCGAGGGATGTAAAGCCAAGTCGTTTGAAAAAGGCCAAATACGAGATCAAACGGATGATACACCGGCTGCATGGCGACCGGATAGGGCTGGTGGTTTTTACCGGAGCAGCTTATCTGCAGTCGCCGATGACACTTGACTATTCTGCTTTTCGTCTGTATTTAAATATTGCCAAGACCAATCAAATGCCTAATTCCGGCACGAATTTCAGTGCAGCCATGGAAACGGCAGCAAAAGCCTTTAAAGACCTGTCTGAAAGCAATAAGAACCAGAAAGCTTCAAAAGTGCTATTAATTATTTCGGATGGAGGAAATCACGGACAATCATACAGTGATGCGCTTTCGGCCCTCAAAAAACAACATGTTTCAGTCTATACTCTGGGCATTGGGACGGACGCAGGCAGCACCATTCCTATTTATAGCAAGTCGGGCAAATTTGAGGGATATAAACATGACGATAAAGGAAATGTGGTGACGACAAAATTACATTCAGGGGTGTTGAAAAATATTGCACAAAAAGGAAATGGAAAATATTATGAAATTCAATCCGGGGGAGAAGGAATTAATGCATTTTTGGCCCGCCTGTCGAAACTTCAGAAAGGGGTGTTTGCCAGTAAAAAAATGGCTGATTATAAAAATCAATATCAGTGGCTGGCAGGAATTGGATTGGGTTTTTTATTAATTTCTATGCTGCTGACGGAATATAAGGGGGATAGGGAGTAATTGAGAAATTGATTGATTGAATAATTGAGTGAGTAATTGGATGATTGAGTGATTGAATGATTGAGTAGTTGAATGATCTTAATTTATTAATTTGGCAAAAGTCTCTGGAATTTGTGATAATTATCTGTGACCAAACGAACGATTTTTAATGAACTCTTTGAGCAAAGCAGAAAAATAGAACGAATGGTAAGTATTTTTAATAAGTAGCATAGAAAGCTGATATGAGCCTTAAAACGGAGTTTCCAGTATTTAACGTATAACTTTTCAACTCAGTAACTTTATCTTTTTATCATAAATGATCAGATTATTTATAACGGATATAGACGGCTGTCTTTTGGAACCCATGAAAACACCAGACTGGGAAACATTGTCATCCATACGATCGCTGAACAGGAAAAGTGGTGATGAGCACCATATTCCGCCTCTTACGATATGTACGGGCCGGCCCATGCCGTATGCCGAAGCGGTGGCTCAAATGATGGGCATTGACCGGCCGGTGATCTTCGAAAATGCCGGCGTTTTTGATCCCGACGGATATCAAATTCATCTGAACAATTCGTTTACCGATAATGTAAAAGGTAAGATCAATGAGCTTAAAAGCTGGCTTCAACGCAATGTTGTAGAGCGTTTTGAGGGTGCAACACCTGAATTTTCAAAAATTATGGATGCAGGTATCATTCACCCGGAAAAGTCGGTTATTCAAAAAGTATTGCCGAATGTGCGGGAATACGTCTCGGAGAATTATCAAAATTTTGAAGTGAACTGGACGGATATATCCATTAATGTTATCCTGAAAGAAAATGATAAGCGGACCGGCATAAAAACACTGAGTAAACTTGCCCACCTGGATCCTTCGGAAGTAGCTTATATTGGCGACAGTGGCGGAGATATCACCGGACTTAAGTTGGCCGGGCGATCCTTTGCCCCTCAAAATGCAACCGAAGAAGTTAAACAGGTAAGCGAGGTCCTTGACGAAGAAAATACAAAAGCCGTTTTAGCAGCTTATCATCAAATAATAGAAGCAAACAATAAATAGGCTAAAGGCTTGTTTGTTGTTCCTATAATTTCACAATTTGAATGATGGTTGTACTTATAAGGGCAGCTGTAGAGACGACGGCCGATAAAATGGCCACGCGTTCTCTTGGAGAAAGCTTTGTTACCTTTCGTTTCTCAGGTATAACCAAGGTAGCCCCGGGTTTCACCTTCGGATAATTTTTAAAGAAGAGAAATTTTTTAACCCGGTTAACATTTCCATTGGCATAAATAATATATGATTTATCCTTTTTCGCTTTTTCATTATAGCCTCCGGCTTCGGTAATATAATCCTGGAAGTTAAGTTGCTTGTCGTATCTTATGCTGGTTGGATTATACACGCCTCCTTTCACAAATACCGTTTGAAGTTTCTTGGGTACATGGATAGAATCACCTTTTCGAACAAATAGATCATATTTTGAACCGGGATTCTTCATGATTTTAGACAGTTGAATGCCCACCTTGGAAATAGTGGTTTTTTGGGGAGGTTGCGGCTTTGGAGCGTTGGTGAGAGAGTCAGTCGTATCAATTCTTGTAAAATAACCTTTTACTTTTTCTGCAAACTTATTTCCCTGAAGCTGGCTTCTTTTTAATTTTCGAAATAACGCAGCTCCCTTGGGATAAGCTTCGTTGGTCAGACCGCCGGCCCGTTTAATGAGATCGGAAATACGATCGTTTTTGGACTTAATGGCATACGTACCGGGATAGCGCACCTGGCCTGTGATTTCAACCTGCTTCTGCGCTTCATAATTGGGAGCTTGCCGTACGTAAACAATATCGTAGGGCTTAAGTACAAAGTTGGCACTCTTGGGACCAAGAGTTAAATTTTTCTTCAAATTGAAATGATAAATCTTAGCAATTTGCGATGGCCGCATATTGCCATTACGGTTACTTATCCTGCGTGCCACTTCAACCCGCCTGGGGGTTGCCTCTTTAGTAAATCCGTTAGCCTGCAAGATCAGGTCCTGAAGGGTCATTCCCTTTGCATATTTATACCTGCCGGGATTCTGAACGGGCCCCTTAATTTTGACATAATTCTTCCCGCGCATATTGAAAATTGAATTAATGATAACCAGGTCATTTTTCTTAAGCGGGATGTCATGCTTTTTCGGATTTTCCATGACCTTGTGAACATTAAACTGCAGGGTTTTGAGAGTATAATTTTTTTGTTTTCGATAAATAATGCCCCGGTTGGTGAAGGCATCGCCGCGAAGCCCGCCGGCCTGTTTAATTAAAGAATAAACAGTGGTTGAGTCAGTAAGCTGAAATTTGCCCGGCCGAAATACTGCACCGTGAATCTCAACAAGATTTTTAAACCGATTCAGTACTTTTTGGACCTTAACCGAATCCCCGTTTTGAATTTTGAAGTTTTTAAAGTTTTTCCTTGAAACATCACTAATGCTACGTTCCCTGTTTGTATTTCCAAACACTTTCACTTGTTTTTTATAAGCATCTCCCTTAAATCCGCCGGCATAGCGTAAAAGATCCGCCAGGGTTCCGGATTTTTTCATTTCATAAATACCCGGCCTTTTAACTTCACCTTCTACGTGTACCCGGCTTATATAAGGATTAATTTTAATGATATCCTGATCTCTCAACCGAATATTTTTTGATTGATCACCATTGACCAAAAGGTTATAGAGATCAAACGTTTCTATAACTGAATCGCCCCGGATCACATCAATATCACGAAAACTGCCATTAACGGTAGGGCCACCGGCTGAATAAATAGCATTAAAGACCGTGGCGAGTGATGGGAGGGTGTAGGTGCCGGGATGGGCTGCTTCACCGATAACAGAAACCTTGATACTGCGAAGCTGCCCCAGCGTAAGCTGCATGTAGGTATCCTTTTTGGACTGATTCTTCGGATTCAATCCCGAGTAGATGCGTCCCAATTGTTTTTTTAGTCGCTTTTTAGCCTCATCAATCGTCAGGCCATCTACAGAGATTGGCCCCAGCTTATTGATGTTGACCATGCCGTCGGGTGATACCTGCAGGTCATAGGTATGCTGGGCTGCTCCATAAATGTCAATGATGATCTGATCGCCCGCGCCCAGCTGATAATTTTTAGGAGTAGGGATATTTAATGAGGGCTCAAACGAGGTTGTTTTATTGGTAAAGAGGTTAAATCCGAAAATTTTATCTTTTAACTTTTGCTGGGCAAGCGCAATAGAATCTTGTTTCGTCTGGTATTTTATGCGTTGGATGGATTGATTAAAAAGCAGTGAATCACGGCTGGAAGTTACCCCAAAAAATTGGTTAAAAAATTGCGAATTCGTAGTATCAGGGGGGGGCATATGGCGCATTCTGTTAATTGGGGTGTTCAGTGGATTGTTCTGATTGTTAACAGAGGATGAAGATTGGACTTCATTAAGCCGACTCCGGAGCTTCTGAGCCTGGGTCGGTGACATTCCACGCTGAACCGCCAGCTGGGCCACCTGATCAACAGACAGCCCCCGCGCCTTGGCCTGTTGATAAATTTGTTGAATCTGCTGCTGACTTAGATTGTCAACATTAACGTTTTGGATATTATTAAAGTTAAAATTGGATGTGTTTTGTGCAGAAGCAATACAAGAAATCCCCAGAAAAAACAGGAAAATTATACTGAATTTGAACTTCATTAACACTGCGTTTTTATTCATTTAGAAATGGGAGAATAGATTCAGGTCGCTGATTTTAAATATCGTTCAGCGTCAGGGAATCTTCCGGTTGATATTTGCCATCTTTTTTTGTGACACTAATAATTTCTTTTTGGACATCATGTTCGAGGAAAAGGTACCATTTTTTTTCTACCGCTTCATCTAAAAAAGCCTTTTTTTCTTCCAGTGTAACGGCAGGCTGCATATCAAATCCCATTATCCACGGTAGCGGTAGATGCGCGTGGGTTGGAAGCAGGTCAGCAGCATAAATAATAGATTGATTTCCGGCAACAATTTTAGGCAGCTGTTGACCTATCGTGTGACCGTCAGCCGGCAATGCATACAAACCTTCTTCAAACTGATGATGTTTTTCGACCAGCTGTAAACGGTCAGAATCGGCAATAGGTTGAATATTGTCTTCAAGGAAACTGGCTTTTTCGCGCGCATTCGGATTCGTAGCTGTCTCCCAATGTCGCTTTGTCACGTGGTATCTTGCATTTTTAAATATGTGGTCAATGTCGCCGTTGCCATTGTAGAAAGTTGTGCCGCCACAGTGATCGAAATGAAGATGCGTAAAAATGACATCAGTGATTTCACCCGGCGAAAACCCGTGATAATCCAGTGAGGATAGCAGATCACTGTGGTTGTGATCGATGTCGTAAATTTCCGACATTTTTTCGCTGAATTTGGTGCCAATACCGTTATCAACCAGATAAAGCCGACCCGTTTGTTGCGATTCAATCAACAGGCAACGCATGGCCATGGGAATACGATTTTTATCATCGGCTTCAATCTTGCGTGACCATAATGTCTTGGGAACTACGCCGAACATAGCTCCGCCATCGAGCCGGAAACGTCCGGTTTCAATCGTATATAAGCTAAAATGTCCAAATTCTGTACTTGATAGATGCATGAATATTCGTTCTATAATTTTTCGAGGATTTTCTTCAAAAAAAGTCGAATTTCCTGCAAATCCTTTTGCACCTCAGCCGGCAATTCCTGATCTGTCGACCGAACAGTTTCTTCATTTTCCAAAACCTGTTTTGCGCCTTTCGTGCTGTATTTTTTATCCTTTATTAGCTTTTTAAGCCGTACAACCGTCTTAATATCTTTTTCTTTAAACACCCGGTTGCCGGCTTTATTTTTTTTAGGACTTAAGTCATCAAAAACAGATTCCCAATAGCGCAGAACGTGTGGTTCAATCCCCGTAATTTCGCTGACTTCCCCAATACTGTAATAAAGTTTTTTCATAGCTATCTTAAAAGTGTATCTTTAATGCATATAATACGTTTTCTGTATCTTTTTTTCTAACCATTTAACAAAAAAACATTTAACATTGGCTAACAAGCATTCTGATGACATACCTCAGTTAAGTGTTGTCGTTCCGCTGCTAAATGAAGCGGAATCACTGGAAGAATTATCACAACAAATTATAGATGCTTTAAAAGATTTATATACTTTCGAAATTATTTTTGTTGATGACGGATCGGATGATGATTCGTGGAGCAAAATTGAAGAAATTTCCCGTGCATATAAAGAATACCCTATTAAAGGGATTCAATTTTTACGAAATTATGGTAAAAGTACGGCTCTACAGGCCGGCTTTGATGAGGCACGGGGGGCATTTATTGCCACACTCGATGCCGACCTCCAGGATGATCCGAGCGAAATACCTGAAATGCTATCGATGCTCGATGATGGCTATGATATGGTGAGTGGCTGGAAAAAGGAACGTCACGATCCGTTAAGGAAAACCATACCGTCCCGGTTTTTTAATAAAGTGACAGCTTTCATCACCGGTATAAAACTTAATGATTTCAATTGCGGACTCAAAGTTTATAAACGGGCCGTGATTGAGCACATCCAGCTTTACGGCGAGCGTCATCGCTATATTCCCATGCTGGCCAAATGGCAGGGATATGATAAAATCGGCGAAAAGGTTATCCACCACCGCCCACGGAAGTACGGCAGTACCAAATTTGGTTTTTCACGCTTTATGCACGGGTTCCTGGACCTGATTACACTTAAATTTGTGAGTCATTATCGCCAGCGACCCATGCATTTTTTTGGCACGATTGGCTTCATTTTTTTAGTAGTGGGAGGCCTTATCAATCTTTACCTTGCCGTCATTAAAATTTTCTTCGGTGCAAATTTGGGCAATCGGCCTTTACTTTTGCTGGGGGTGATGCTGATGGTTCTGGGGGCCCAGTTTTTTTCCATCGGATTTTTAGGTGAACTTTTTTATAAAGGCCAAAACGAACGCGATAAACCAAATATTAAAAAAAGAATTTAAATTTTTTTATGAGTCGCATTGCCTATGATCCGGTCAAGGACCGCATGGCCGCAGTAATCCGGAATAATCGTTTTCTGCGAACCCTTTTTTATAAGCTTCTGGACCTTTTTTTTCTGCGAAGCTGGTATATTCGCATGTTGTTGCGCAGATATGCTCCTGAGCGTTCAGGTCCCTCAAAATGGAGCCTCCTCGACGCTGGCTGTGGGTTTGGTCAGTATGACCGGTTTGTTTTGCGCCAATTTTCAAATGTTGAAATTACCGCGGTAGATGTAAAAGACGATTACCTGGACGACTGCCGCCATTATTTCGCCCGGGATATTAAGCAGGGGACGATTCACTTCGAAAAAGCGGATTTACTTTCCCTGGACTTGGAAAATGCGTTCGATCGCGTTATTTGCATCGATGTTCTGGAGCATATTGAGGAAGACGTACAGGTAATGCAAAATATTTTTAGAGCATTAAAACCCGGTGGATACTTCATTATGCATTCACCATCTGTTTTTTCAGAAGAAGATGCCGATGGTGAAGAAAGCTTTGTTGATGAGCATGCACGTACCGGCTATTCGCGAGAGGATCTTAATCGAAAATTGCAACAGGCTGAATTAAGTCCGGTTGAAACAGCATATACTTATGGGCGGAAAGGGCACCTGGCATGGCAGCTGATTATTAAATATCCCATGCTTTGGATGAATAAAATAAAACTCTGGGCCCTGCCGGTTATGGCAGTTTATTACATTTTTACGCTACCGGTGAGCCTTATTCTCATGTGGCTTGATATGAAGGACAAAAATACGAATGGGACCGGCATCTATGCAGTAGCACAGAAAAAATAGCAAATAGCACCGCTCCATACATTAAATAAGCTTAGGCGTACAAAATTTGAAATTTGGCGCCTGCCTTTTGCTATTTAAGAAAAGAAGGGAGTCTGACGGGATTCGAACCCACGACCTCCAGGGCCACAACCTGGCGCTCTAACCAGCTGAGCTACAGACTCCATTAATTAATAAGCAAAATACAAATCCCCAGCACCAAATAAAATTGACAGCCAAGTGCTTAAAATTTGGCGCTTGATATTTGTATTTTAAATAAGTACCGCGTACGGGATTCGAACCCGTGTTACTGCCGTGAAAGGGCAGCGTCCTAAACCCCTAGACGAACGCGGCAAAAAATAAATTTTTAAATTCCAAAAAATTAAACTTCAAACAAGCTTCAAATCACAGAAGACTAATATTTAAAGATCCTGAAGTTTAACAAAGCTGAGGCGACAGGCGGATTCGAACCGCCGTAGGAGGTTTTGCAGACCTCTGCCTAACCACTCGGCCATGTCGCCTTTTCATTCAATGAGGAGACCGTGCTCAAATAACAACTTTAACTTCAAGTTATTGTTGTTTTAACCAAGTACGCCCGACAGGAGTCGAACCTGTAACCTACGGCTTAGAAGGCCGTCGCTCTATCCAGTTGAGCTACGGGCGCCTGTAACCCAAAGAGCTAATACAAGTAAATTTCAAATAACAAACAGATATCAAAAGTAAATAATATGATATCTGCTATCGAAGTCGGGGAGACAGGATTTGAACCTGCGACCCTTCGCTCCCAAAGCGAATGCGCTGCCGGACTGCGCTACTCCCCGCGTTGAAAATCAAGCTCTTTCATATCCGGCAAGAATGCCTCAATAATGAACCGTTTTCAAACGGAATGCAAATATAAAGGACTTCTATACTCAAATCAATTATAAACAAACAAATTTTTAATCGACATATTTTCGTATAAATTCGCTTAAAAACCCCATCCCGTAGGCAAAAATTTGCAAAAATGAAGTTGCCATACTTAACACGCCAACTACTAAACTTTTATTTTTGATCGTTGCGTGCGCACCCAAAAGTATGAAAAAGCCCCCGCCAATTATTCCTGTAATCTCAAAAACTGTCAACTGCCAGAAGGGGAGCGTAAGCCAAAATAAAATACAGAATACGAATATCGAGGGTAAGAGGTGTATCCATTTTATCTCTGAAGGGTAGAACCGTCCGACGTTAATACGTGCTCTTCCAAAAAAGTGAAGCTGATTATAGAAATCGGACAGGCTGGTCCGTCGCTTGTGATAAACCCAAGCATCGGATATAAGTCCGGTTTTAAAACCATTGTTGATAATGCGAATGCTGAATTCAATATCCTCACCCATTCGTGTGATTTTAAAACCGCCCACTTTTTCATATACAGCTCGTGAAATTCCCATATTAAAGCTGCGGGGATGAAACTTCCCTGAATGTTTTTTATTACCGCGAATGCCTCCCGTCGTGAAGGGGGAAGTCATGGAATAGCTAATGGCTTTTTGAAGAGCCGAAAATGATTCATGAGCTTTATCAGGGCCTCCATAGGCATCCAGTTTTCTCGTTCTGATTCCTTTTTCAACCTCTTCAAGATAATGGGGAGGTATCAGGCAATCAGAATCGAAAATGATGAAAAAATCCCCCTCTGCCTTTTTGAAACCATAATTGCGGCTAAAGCCCTGCCCGGAGTTTTCTTTATAAAAGTAGCGGATATCAAGCTCTTCTGTAAAAGAGTTGACTATATTTTCACAGCGCTCCGTGGAGCCATCTTCGATGATGAGCACTTCAAAATGGCTGTAATACTGGCTGGTCAGCGATTGAAGCAGTTCACCAATTTCATCCGGACGGTTATAAACCGGGATGATGATTGAAAAAAATAGCCTGTCTGATTCTTTATTCATGGCTCAGAAAATAAGCAAAATCGTTAAACATGTAAGTCCATTTTTAAAATTTATTAACATAATCGGTTTTATCATTCAAGCTGAGCTATAACAAGAATTTTTACCAAGCTAACGCTAATTTAAAGTGTTGAAATTCAATTTTAATGGGAACATTAATTTGTGAAAAGGCTCAAAATGAATAAGAAAATTTGAGCCTTTTTTTATTCTTTTTACGCATAAAATAATAGAAATCCAAAATTTAATGCATTTTGGCTTTGTAACCAGTTAACGTTGATCATCATGAAAAAAATAAAACTCGCTTTAAGGTATTTTATAGTATGTTTTTTAGTAAGTGTATTTAGCGTTTCACTTGCCCGGGCCCAGCAGTTCGAAGGAATCATCCATTATAAATTTTCGCAGGAATTTAATGAAAACACCCCTGAAATGGCTTATATGGTTAAAAATTCCAAAATTCGCATTCAATTTAACAGCGGAAACGAGCATGGTGCAATGCTATATTTACCTGCTGATTCGACGATGATAGTACTCATTGACAAGGTGCACAGCTATATAAAGATGAACACCAATCAGTTTAGAAACGATGATAACTATAAAGGAAAATGGGAAAATTCTCATTTGGATAAAACCGGTCAGATGAAAACGATTGCCGGTTATAAGTGTGAGGTTTGGAAAGTATCTAATAATGATGGAGACCAGTTAACTATGTGCATGGCAAAAGGCTTGGGTACGTTTATGACACCGGGGAATCCCATGAATAACAAAAATGCTCCAGATTGGGCCAGAGAGATCATAAAAAAGGGTTATATGCCGCTTGAAGTCGTTAAAGAGGAAGGCGGCCATAAGACTACGGAAATGCAGGCTACCAAAATAGAAAAGAAATCGCTTGATGCAAGTCTGTTTAAAATTCCCGACGGTTATCGCGATATGAGTTCAATGATGCAGGGAGTGATGAATAAAAATAAACATTAGAGTGTAAGATGATTCAATAGAAGCTGAATAGGATGCAGTGTTACAGATGAAAAAAACAAGAGAGCAAAAAAGGCTCCGTAAAAGGAGCCTTTTTTATTCATCAAAAATAATATTTCTAATTATTTACTCAAACTCATGCTTTCGCCTGGGAAGGCGATTCCTCGCCTTCTGATTCAGCTGAGTTCTCTTGCTCTTCACCTGAAGAATTATCCTCATCGCTGTCTTCGGGTTCCTTCCAGCCAAACGCTATGCCATCGTGCGATTTATTCATTTTTACCTTAATCGTTGATCCCTCGGGATAATCATTGTTCAGGAGTTCTTCAGCCAGGGGATCTTCCACATATTTTTGAATAGCTCGTTTCAGAGGCCGGGCCCCATATTTGGGATCGAAACCTTTATCGGTGATGTACTCCTTCGCTCCCTGTGTGAGTTCAATTCCGAAGCCAAGATTGTGAATGCGTTCGAAGAGTTCGTCAGAAAGCACTTCGATAATCTTGTAGATATCTTCGCGCTCCAGCGGACGGAAGGTAATTACGTCATCAATACGGTTAAGAAATTCCGGATTGAATACGTTTTTGAGAGCATCCTGTATGGTTGATTTCATATTCTCGTAATCAAACGCATCATCGGTGTCTGAGAAGCCGATGCCCTCACCAAGACTCCTTATATCGCGCGCACCAATATTGGAGGTCATAATGATAATGGTATTGCGGAAATCGACTTCACGTCCCAAACTGTCTGTCAGGATGCCATCATCGAGCACCTGCAGCAGGATGTTAAACACATCGGGATGCGCTTTTTCAATTTCATCGAGCAATACTACGGAGTAAGGTTTACGCCGTACTTTTTCAGTCAGCATGCCGCCTTCTTCATGACCTACATAGCCCGGAGGGGCACCAACCAAACGCGAGACCGAGAATTTTTCCATATACTCGCTCATATCCACGCGAACAAGTGCGTCATCTTTATCAAAAAGATACTCAGAAAGCACCTTGGCCGTCTCCGTTTTGCCGACGCCTGTAGGCCCGAGGAAAATAAACGAGCCAATAGGTCGGGCTGGGTCTTTTAAGCCGGCCCGTGTGCGCTGAATAGCTTTTGTCAGTTTGACCAAGGCTTCATCCTGTCCAATAATGCGCTTGGACAAGTCTTTTTTCATATTCAGCAATTTTTTGCTTTCACTCTCATTAACCTTGGAAACCGGTACGCCGCTCATCATGGCGACAACAGCGGCAACATCATTTTCATCAACATCATAAACAATGTTTTCCGATTCTTTTTCCCACTCCTCCTGAGCGTTTTCAAGCTCCTGCATCAATCGTTTTTCTTTATCGCGGAGGCGGGCGGCTTCTTCAAACCGTTGTTTTTTTACCATCGAATTCTTTTTCTCACCCGTTTTGTCAATCTGTTCTTCGAGATCGATAATATTTTGAGGAACGGTGATATTTGAAAGATGCACGCGTGCGCCCGCTTCGTCCATGGCATCAATAGCCTTGTCGGGGAGAAAATGGTCCGTTACATATCGATCGGTAAGTCTGACGCATTCTTTAATTGCGGCATCAGAATAACGAACGCTGTGATGTCTTTCGTAACGGCTTTTGAGCTGCTGAAGAATTTCGATCGTCTCTTCAGTGCTTGTTGGATCGACCATAATTTTTTGAAATCGTCGTTCAAGGGCACCGTCTTTCTCGATGTACTGACGATATTCATTCAGCGTTGTTGCGCCGATGGCCTGAACTTCTCCACGTGCAAGAGCCGGTTTCAGCATGTTCGATGCATCCAGCGAACCACTTGCGCCGCCTGCACCAACAATAGTATGCAGTTCATCAATAAACAGGATGATATTATCGGTTTTTTCCAGTTCTTTCATCACAGCTTTAATACGCTCCTCAAACTGACCGCGGTATTTAGTACCCGCAACGAGTGCTGCCAGATCAAGAGCAATAACCCGCTTGTCATATAATACACGCGATACTTTACGCTCGACAATCCGTGTTGCCAGCCCTTCGGCAATAGCAGTTTTACCTACACCAGGCTCACCGATGAGAACCGGATTATTTTTTTTGCGGCGACTTAAAACCTGGGCTACCCGTTCAATTTCCTCTTCTCTTCCAATTATGGGATCAAGTTCATTTTCTTCAGCAAGTTGTGTGACATCACGGCCGAAATTATCCAGAACCGGTGTTTTGGATTTCCCTTTTTTCTTTTCTCTGGAACTACCGGTTGATTTAGATCCTTTTGGCGAGGATGAGAGGCTTGCGGAGATGGAACGTGCATCACTGCCGCTATCCTGATCGGTTGATTTGCCTGAAATAATAAGATCAAGCTCCTCACGAACGGCATCATACGAAGCGTTGAATTGCTGCAGTATTTGGGCAGCAATATTTTCTTCATCACGCAACAGCGAGAGCAATAAATGCTCAGTTCCGATCGTATCGCTTTTGTAAAGCTTTGCTTCCAAGTAGGTTATACGCAATACTTTTTCGGCCTGTTTTGTGAGCGGAATATTTCCTACACTTACGGAACCACCTGTTCCGCGTACGGTATCTTCAACTGTTTTTTTCAATTTGTACAGATCGCAATTTAAATTCTTTAATATTTTGATAGCCACGCCTTCACCCAGGCGAACGATACCCAATATCAGGTGTTCGGTGCCAATATAGTCATGGCCTAAGCGTAAGGCCTCTTCACGGCTAAATTGTATAACATCACGGACTTTGCTTGAAAAATTGCCCTCCATAGGTGTAACTCGACTTATGTATTAGTTATTTATCACTTAAATTAACGTGCGAAATGAATTTTTAGTTCATCGCCTGTTTATGAAAGTAGTATGGGCAAGAGGCAAATGCAAACAAAAGGATGAGCTTTTTTTGAAGGAAATATGTGCCAACATTCGGTAAAGAAAAACGTCCAATTGACTGATGAACAATTACTTAACAAAAGATACAGAATTTAAATGCCCCTGAATTGGCGGGAGAATCCTTATTTATTTAGGTAACTAAATGTTCATAAAGTTGAAAAATAGGAGAGAAGATCAGATTGACAGCCGGCTGTGCGGGATGAAATTTCAGGGTTACCGTCTCAGTTTGTGCGAAATATTGAAGTGAATTCGGGTAGACCTAATACATGATAAGTGAACAGGACAGCCGTCCCCTGTACATAAATTTTGCTTAAAACAACGAGGGTCTTATCATTTATTGGTCTTCTCGATGCGCATTAAATCAGTTGTGAAACTTCAGTATTTTAATTTCATTTTGAGATTAAAAATTATTTGATAGTCACGTTTTTTTTTATTTATTGAATTAGGGGGCATAACAACTCCTTAAATTCAATAAAATAAATAAACAATAAATATTATGGAAAAATTAAATAAAAAAGTTTTTTTCGGGTTTATCATTTGTCTAATTGCTCTTGGTGGATTGGTTGCATTCAAAAGTTCGAATTCAAGTGCTAAGGCAGGTTATTTTCTTTCTAAAGCAGATAGTACTACGGGAACTCCTGCTCAAACAGCTAATGAAGCAGCGGGCGCGGAAGCTGGTGCAGAGATTGGAAGCGCCTTGGGAGGACCTGCTGGTGGTATATTGGGAGCAGGTGTAGGCGCTTTATAAAAATAGTTAATAATAAAATGGGATATGCTATAATAAATTTAGGGTATATCACATTTATAATTAAATGTACCTTGTTAAGTTGGCGTTCTTTAACATTGTGCAATTATGGATTTAAGTAAAGAAATTTGGATCAGTATTGCAGTAGGTGCAACTTCGATATTAGTACGACTTGTATCAAGGCTTTTTCCAGCGTTATTTGCCGAATACACGAATCCCGCTAAAGAGCTTAAAAAAATTGACTGGAGGGATGAATTATTATACGGTTCGGTATATGGCTTCTTATTTGCAATAGTTTTTTTTCTGGTTCCTCTTTTTATCCACAGTTATAAAAATCCGTCAAAATTTCGTCTTCTATTAAGTCTTTTTGTCTTTCTTTTATTGGCAACTTCATACAATTTTTTGATACGTCCGTCTGTTCGTTTTGTGATTAGTAATAAATACGAGGAAAATGCCCAAATGGAATTATGGCTACGTAAAAATTTTGGTTATAATTTTCCAATTAAAAATATTAATGATGACATTATTAATGCGTATGCTATAGGGGTTATCCCATTTTCCAAAACAATTATGCTTGGCAAGCCACTTTTGGATCATATGGATTTCCAGGAGTTGAAATGCATTTTATTACATGAGGTAGGCCATCTAAAATATAATCATTTACTTATTAAATTTAATGCTGCTCTTATTGACAGCGCGGCAACTGCATATTTCTGGGTATATATATTTCCGCTAATTAAAATATTTGGTTATAATTTCCTTAATGTTGCAATCGCAGGGGTTACTATAGGCGGGTTTCAGGTCGTGTTTTTGGGATTAGTACAACGGGCAATGGAGTATAAGGCAGATCTGTTTAGTGCGCGATATTTTGGGGCAGAAGAGTATGCCCGGGCCCTGAGTAAATTAAATGAAATTTCAGCCGGAAAATTAGAAAAAGATTCGCTTACTCATCCCCCTTTAGAAAAACGCATTGCTTATGTTAAAAAACATTGTAAATAGAGATGTATTAAAGAATGCTTTTGTCTGTCTTTTTCTTTGGGGGATTGGTTTTATTGTTGCTTTCAGCTTATTTCAGCATCATGATTCCGCTGGCAGGTTACATCTCAAGCAGCCGTACACGCTGTTTGGAGCTAAAACGATGGGGCTATTTTTCAAGATATTTTTGAATAATGCATTAGTAGCCCTGCTCATATCGGTGGGTGGTTATTTTACTGGTGGCTTGCTTGCGGTCATTATATCTTTTTGGAACGGGGTTAAATTGGGCCTTATCGTTGGCGAGGCGCTCTTTCATCTTTCACTGATGTACATTTTGTTTGCCCTTATCCACGCTCCCTTAGAAATAACGGCCTTCTGCTGGTTTGGGGCTATAGGACTTCTGGGATTTCAAAATGTAAGGCGGATCTGGAGTGAAAAGAAACCAACGTTAGCTACGTTTCCTAGATACAGGGATTTTATTCCGCCATTGGTACTTCTTTTTATCGCTGCGTTAACTGAAACATCACTATTTATTTTTCATTCATAAAAATGGAAGAAGAGGAACACTGGAACATATTAATCAAGGTTATTATAGTTCTCTTTATCCTTGCCTTAGTAGTTGGTCTGGTAAGAAGTGAGATTTTACTTATACCCATTCAGCAACACCAAGTAAAAAGGTTTGCCCGCTTAACGAGTTATTTATCGGCGTCTTTTACTGTTATATATCTTACCATAGCTATAGCAATTATTTTTATGGTAAATTGGTTTTTTCAAAAAATATGTAGTTTTGAATTGAAATTAGCCACATACTTGGAAGCAACTACTATTGCTTTTGCTATCTTTATTTATGAAGAAATAATCAAGCTACCGCTATTATATTTTTTCCTTTACAAAGAAGCTAACCATCTTACTTATAAAGATCCGCACAGCGTAAAGAGCCAAATCCGTGCATTAACCTACTCGCATATAACCCACTATCTAAGCCTGGCTTTTATCTTCATTGCTATTGGTGCATTTGCCTACTCTTTAAAAGAACAAAAAGTGAAAAACAGAGCAGTTATTTCTTCTTCGGTAACAGTATTAACATTGCTTGTTGTATTTATATTTGTTTTATAAAGTTAACGCGTTGAGCAGTTAAAGAACCTCCAAGCGTCCGCAGGTCCTTGAAGTGTTTTTTTTGGTAAATATTAGGTGACGCTTGAAAGACTTCCACGTTGTTCCCCACGCTTTAAGTACACCTATAAGTGAACCCTTCCATGCGTTAAAGTTAATGTGCCTTTGATATAGAATATGTTTCAAACAACTGGTTCGTAAGTATTGTGAATAAGGAAAGTTCAAGATAAGCAAAGTTATAATATGTTAAGAATTGTATTGTCGCGCAAAAAAACAGTTGAATTCAATACGTATTTGGAATTCAAATAAAATGTAGTTGTAGGTCGGGCAGCTTGCCCGATAATAACTAAAAATTAAGCCCATACGATTTGGACAGGTCTCTGGGTTACATTTCATCTATAAGTCACGTTAAATAAAATAAGCTTTAAAAGCCGACCAGAGAATGACCTGCGCCAGGCTCACTGTCTATAAAATGTTTTATTAGCAGCTGTCAGCTATTCCCGTAATTGGCCAAGCTGCTCAATCTACTATCTATTAACAAATTAATATATTTAAACAAATTCTTTTATTAGGTTATCTTGAACCGATTAAAACCATGTTATACCAGCGCAATGAATTACTATGTGCGGTGCAAAATATGGCGCTGCATGTGTATTGCAAATTTGACTCTATTTCCAATTATATTTATAATCGAAATAGTGATTATGAGAAGGCTAATTGTGCCACAACAGAGCAGCGGTACAATTAACTGCAATTGTTATAGTCTCTATCGCTACCAACTGCCAGCATTGAATATTTAAAATACAAAAGCAGCACTTCATTTCTTTAGCAGCGAATGCCCCGTCATTTCTTCAGGTTGATCGATATGCATCAGATCCAGCAGGGTGGGGGCTACGTCGGCAAGAATGCCTGTATTAAGCGATGGATTCTTGCGGTCGCTGATCAGCAGTACCGGTACGCGGGCGGTGGTATGCGAGGTGTGCGGGCTGCCGTCCGGATTACGGAGGCAGTCGGCGTTGCCATGATCGGCGATTATAAGTATTTCATAACCATGCTCGCGGGCGGTAGGCACAATTTTTTGGAGCTGCGCGTCCACGGCTTCAATGGCCTTGATCGTAGCTTCCATATCACCCGTGTGGCCAACCATATCGGGGTTGGCAAGGTTCAGCACGCAAAGCTGATTTTTTTCCGTTTTAAGTTGGTCGCACAATGCATTTGCTACTTCCGGCGCACTCATTTCGGGCTGCATGTCGTAGGTAGCCACCTTGGGACTTGGAATAATAATGCGGTTTTCGCCGTCGTACGGCTCTTCTTTGCCGCCGTTAAAAAAGTAGGTGACATGTGGATATTTTTCCGTTTCTGCAATGCGCAACTGCTGAAGATGATGCTCACTAACCACCTCGCCAAGAGTCTGTTTAATTTCCTGTGGCGGGAAAATTACTTCGACATTTTTGAACTCCTCGTCGTATTCCGTAAATGTATGATAGGAAAGATTTAAATTTTCAACGGGAAACCTGTCAAAATCCTCAACTGTAAAAGCCTGCGTGATTTGGCGGGCACGGTCACCGCGAATGTTATAAAAAATGACTATATCATTTTCCTGGATGCGGCTGTTTTCATCGGTTTCAATCCGCCGGGGCTCCACAAATTCGTCCGTAACATCATCAGCATACGAAGTTTTCAGGGCTTCTACCGGGTCATCAAACACATTGCCCTCGCCGTGAACCAGCAGGTTGTACGCTTTTTGGGTACGATCCCAGCGGTTATCCCGGTCCATAGCATAATAGCGGCCTACTATAGATGCTATCGTTCCGGTACCGATTTCTTCCGTCTTTTTCATAAACTCGCGGACATACTCAACGCCTGCTTCCGGGTCGGTATCCCGCCCGTCGGTAAAGGCGTGCACATAAGCATGCTCAACATTGTTGGATGCCGCCATTTTGAGCAGCGCAAAAAGATGAGCGTTGTCGCTATGGACACCACCGTCAGAAAAAAGACCCATTATATGAACGCGGCCATTCTTCCGGGCCTTTTCCATGGCCTTCAGCAATTTTTCATTCTCGAAAAAATCGCCTGATTCAATACTTTTGTTGATTTCAGAAAGTTTCTGCAGCACAATACGTCCGGCTCCCAGGTTCAAATGACCAACTTCGGAGTTCCCGAATTGCCCGGCCGGCAAGCCGACATCTTCACCGCTGGCCGAGAGCGAGGAATGAGGGTAAGTATCAAATAATTTGTCGATGTAGGGTTTATTCGCTTTATCGATGGCGCTCACTTCCGGATTTTCGGCAATTCCGTAACCATCAAGAATAATCAACAACGCTTTGGAAAAATCTTCGGCCATGATATTATATTTTAAATATGAATAATTTTGAAAAGTTCGGCTTCACTCGTTTTTGTTTGAGAATGAATGTAAGTAGCCTGTTACCACTTCCTTCAACCCGGATTATTGCTGCATATTCTTCAGTAAATCGGAATTTATTTTAAAATCGGCATCACTTCGATCGCAGAAAAAAGAAAAACTTGTTCAAAACTGTAGAAGTTGCGATCAAATAATTGTTCCCAATTCCTGGAATGTCTCTTGAAATAACAGAAGCCTTGTAAACTAAAGGCTATTTACATGCCTCTGCATTTTTGATTTTTTTCGCGCAGCGTTGTTGGGATGAATGCGTCCTTTTGAAGACATTTTATCAAGATAAGATTCAGCTTCTTTTAATTTTTCCTGCGCTTGTTCCTTATCGCTTAATTGTAATACATTCTTGATCAGGGTTCTCATTTTTGAACGCTGCTTGCGATTGCGCTTTCTGCGTTCTTTATTCTGGCGTACACGTTTCTTGGCTTGCTTGTGCTGTGGCATGAATGATGAAATTTTTTGCTTATATTAATAATTAAATTTTGAGGAGGATCTTGCCGAATCACTCCGAGAGTTAAAAGTTTTGATGGTAAGATGACCAAATGCCTCCAAAGTTAAAATTTATGCCGTATTTAAACAAGAAATCATTGAAAAATTATAAAATTAAAATTATTTTGAGCGACTTTCTGTTATGATAATAGTGATAGACGGTCCGGCTGGCTCAGGTAAGAGTACGACGGCCAAAGCCGTGGCCAAAAAATTGAATATTGAATATCTTGATTCGGGCGCATTGTACCGGGCAATGACGTGGGTATTTTTGCAAACGAATCAGGATAAAGATGCATTTTTAAATGCGCTGGATCGAACATCCGTATCGTTCTTTTATGATTATGATAATGAAATATTTCATGTATTCGTTAATGGAAACGATATTACGGGCGAGCTTCGAAGCGAACTGGTATCAGATATGGTAAGTCGAGTCGCTTCGTTTCCGCAGGTGCGATCATTCGTAAACGCACTTATGCAAAAAAGTGTTATTAATGGAAAGTATATTGCAGAAGGACGGGATCTGGGAACAGCTGTGTTCCCGGATGCGGACCTTAAATTTTTTATGAAAGCGGATCAGAAAGAGCGGGCACGACGCCGCTTCAAAGAATTAAAATCAGCAGGGAATGATGTTTCGTTCAATGATGTACGCCGAAATATCACTAAACGCGACCAGAAAGATATGAATCGTGAAAGAGACCCCCTGAAGAAAGCAGCAGATGCTATTGAAATCAATACAACGGATATGACATTCGAGACTCAGGTTCGTTATATTTGTGATATCATCTGTGAAAAAACTGTGTTAACTTGTGCACCTTAAATAGTAATCTTTAACTTTAATCCATTCCGAAATATTCGGGATGCGGAAATTTATAATTAAAAACTCAACATGACCGAAAACGTTAAACAAGAACAAGAACAAAAAAAGGAAGAAAAAACGATTGAAGAAGAGACTCAGAAGACCACTGCGGTTGAGGAAGAGTCGGTAAATGAATCAGAAGAGCAAGAGAAGCAAGATGCAACGGCGCAAAAAAACGGTGCAAGCGAAGACGAGGATGTACAGACCGTTGATGAAGACCAAGTCAGAGTAGAGCCAGAAGAAGACGAAATCGTATCTTTTACCGGAGACATTCAGGAAGAAGAAGAAATTTATAGCTATGATCAGCTTGAGCAGGCATCAGAGGACTATACGGATGAAGAGTATCATAGCTATGCCTCTATGTATGAGGATACGCTTAATGAAATTAATGAAAAGGAAATTGTCACAGGCCGTGTCGTTTCTGTTGATGAAGATTATGTGATTGTAGACATCGGCTTTAAATCGGAAGGAATTGTACAAACGAATGAATTTCCTGATGAAGTTGTCGAAAATCTTGTACCGGGCGATGAAGTTGAAGTGTTTCTCGACCAGGTCGAAGATCAGGAAGGTCAGCTGATTTTATCACGCCGCAAAGCGGATATTTTACATGCGTGGGAAACGATCCGTCGCTCATATGAAAATAATGAGATAGTTGAAGGCTACATTAAGCGACGTATTAAGGGTGGTATGGTTGTAGACATCATGGGTATTGAAGCATTTCTGCCCGGCTCGCAAATTGATGTCCGCCCGGTCCGCGATTTTGATGCTTATGTTGGCCGGACGATGGAATTCCAGGTTGTGAAACTAAACATGAATGTTGAAAATGTGGTTGTTTCACACCGTGCACTTATTGAGTCTGATCTCGAAGAGCAGCGACAGGAAATTCTTTCTACTATCGAAGAAGGACAGGTACTCGAAGGCATTGTTAAAAACATCACGGATTTCGGCGTCTTTATTGATCTCGGTGGCGTTGACGGTCTGCTGCACATCACGGATCTGTCGTGGGGACGCGTTGATCATCCGAGTGAAATTGTATCACTTGATCAGCGCATGAACGTGGCCGTTATTGATTTTGATGATGAAACAAAGCGCGTTTCCCTTGGCCTTAAACAACTTCAACCACAGCCCTGGGATGACATCGACATTAAATATCCCGAGGGGATGAAGGTTCAGGGCCGCGTGGTTTCCATTGCCGATTACGGCGCGTTTATTGAACTCGAAAAAGGTGTTGAAGGACTCATCCATATCAGTGAAATGTCGTGGACGCAGCACATCAAACATCCTTCACAGCTGGTAAACAAGGATGATATTATTGAATGCGTTGTGCTCAATGTCAATGAGCCGGAGCGAAAGATTTCGCTGGGCGTCAAGCAGCTTGAAAAAGATCCCTGGGAAGACATCGAAGAGCGTTATCCTATTGGCTCCAAGCATACCGGCACGGTTCGCAATCTCACCAATTTTGGTGTATTTGTTGAGCTTGAACCCGGCATCGACGGACTTATTCACATCTCCGATCTCAGCTGGACTGAAAAGGTCGATCATCCGAGTGAAGTGATTGACAAAAATGATGAAATTGAGGTAGTTATTCTTGCTATTGACTTCGAAAATCGACGCATAACGCTGGGTCATAAACAGGTAGAACGAAATCCCTGGGAAGCTTTTCATGAGTCTTACGGCCTGACTTCCGAAGTGGAAGGGACGGTCTCCAAAGTCACCGACAAGGGAATTTTCATGGAGCTGCCTTATGAGCTGCAGGGATTTATACCCGGCAGTAAAACAGATACCGAGGGTGATTTTCAGGATCAATACGAAACGGGTGATGAAATTTCGGCCTATGTCATGGAACTTGACGAGGCAAGTAAAAATATCACGCTCACCCAGCGTAAACAGGATCTTGAAGGAATCAAACCTTCGGATGCTAAACGTGAGGAGGAACAGTCAACCATTGAAGAGGCGCCCGAAACCGGGACGCCTACGCTCGGCGAAATGTCGGGGCTGGCTGACATTCAACGCGAGATGAAACAGCAGGAGCGCGAAGAAGTGAAACGCAAAATCGAAGAGCACCGTACTAAAGAGGAGGAGCAGGAACAGGAAGACGAAAAAGAAGACGGTGAAGAGGAAGAGTAATTACTGCTTCCTCCTTTGATTCTCTGTTGTTGAGATTTTGGTAGCCCGGACTAAATGTCTGGGCTATTTTTTTATTAGGTACTTATTCAAATTACAAAAGCCCGGCCGAAATGGTCGGGCTTTTATCGTTGTAGTCAAAACCTCTGGCTACAAATGAATTAGATCATGAATAATTAGCTTGCCACAGAAATCACGGCACCTGCACCGTTCCAATGATTTCTTCGATCAAGTCTTCCGAATCAATATCCTCCGCCTCGGCTTCAAAGGTGGGGATGATGCGATGACGAAGTACATCTCTTACAATCGTTCGGACATCTTCAGGGGTAACGTAGGCGCGATGTTCCATAAATGCCTGAGCCCGGGCAGCCAAATTTAGATTGATAGATGCACGTGGCGAGGCTCCAAAGTCAATAAGTTCCGTTAATTCTTCGAGATTATAACGTTCCGGATTCCGTGTGGCAAAGACCAGATCAATAATGTATTGTTCAACCTTTTGGTCCATATACAATTCATTTACCGTTTGCCGGGCCTCCAGTACCTTGTCAGGAGAGATAACAGGCTGCAATTTTTCCCGTTTGCCGGTTTTGGCCATTCGTTGCATAATTTCCATTTCCTCGTCCTCGCTCGGATAGTCAATTATAATTTTCATCATAAAACGATCGACCTGGGCCTCCGGCAGGGGATAGGTCCCTTCCTGTTCAACCGGATTTTGTGTGGCCAGAGTAAGGAAAGGCTCATCGAGGGGATAGGTCGTTTCACCAATGGTGACCTGCTTTTCCTGCATCGCTTCCAGCAACGCGCTCTGCACTTTGGCGGGCGAGCGGTTGATCTCATCAGCCAGAATGATATTGGCAAAAATAGGTCCTTTTTTTACCGTAAATTCAGCCTCTTTCTGGTTATAAATAAGTGTGCCGATTAAATCAGCAGGCAACAGGTCGGGGGTGAATTGCAGCCGTTGAAAATCGGTATCAATCACTTGTGAAAGGGACGATACGGTTAAGGTCTTTGCCAAACCCGGTACCCCCTCGAGCAGTACATGTCCGTCGGCAAGCAAACCCACAAGCAGGCGATCGATCATATATCGTTGCCCCACAATTACTTTTGCCAGTTCATCATAAATATCTTCAATAAAAGCGCTGGTTTTTTCAATTTTTTCGCCCAGCGCCTGCATGTCCACCGATGCCGTAGGTTGATCTATTGCCATTTTAAATAATTGATTTACAATTTAATTGAGGAATACCTATTTTCAGTGCCGAAAATATAAAAAAAATTTAAGTTTGAACTTAATTATAATCGAACAGTAAATTTGGGAGAAATTGACGGGTTAAATCCTGAAAATTTCTACAAAATAAACTCATTTCTTAAAATCCGTATCTGTTAGCATAACTTATTGCTGCTGTTTTTATTATTTTTGCAATTAAAAATTTTAAAAAAAATAGATGAACCTTTTAGATTCTTTTATTCTCGGGCTTATTCAGGGGCTTACTGAATTTTTACCCGTTAGCAGTTCAGGACATTTAGTACTGGGCGAATCATTGCTAATTGGTAATTATCATCAAAAATTGTTATTCGAAGTCGTAACTAATTTCGGCACACTTTGTAGTATTCTCGTTTATTATCGTTCACGAATCGTGGACATTATATATTCATGGATAAATATCCCGCGTTCCTCTCAACCTTTCTCGGAACAGTGGCAAACGGATCCGAATCTAAAGCTTACATGGCTCATCATTATAAGCATGATTCCAGCTGCGATTGTAGGATTTATGTTTAAAGATACTATTCAGGCCTATTTTTTAAATCCTTTTATGGTGTGCATCATGTTGATGATTACGGGCAGTATGTTATTTTCCACCCGTTTTTTGAAATCATTTTCGAATAAGGTTCATCCGGGCAGTGCTCTTTTGATTGGCATTGCCCAGGCGTTTGCAATTTTGCCGGGTATCAGCCGTTCGGGCTCGACCATTTCAGCCGGTTTGCATCTGGGCATCAAGCGTAAAGAACTGGCTAATTTTTCGTTTTTGATGGTGATTCCCGTCAGTGTGGGGGCGATGCTGCTTGAGGTTAAGGATTTGGTCGCGGCAGGAGCTACCATGCATGGAGCCGAGACCCTCGTAATCGGATTTGTCACCTCTTTTATTTCAGGGTATTATGCCCTTAAATATTTGATTTACATGTTGCAGCACAAGGGTATTTATCCCTTTGCCTGGTACTGCTGGGCAGTCGGCATTGCCGGATTGATCTATTTCTGGTGATGGGGTTGGTATCTGAGCCAAGACAGGAAGTCCTGATTTTGATAGACTTTATGCTATCTTTCGCAGCCGATTCATCCCAAATTAAAGTTGATGTCGTTGCCAAAATTATCTACTTTTAGTAACGAAAATTTTGACCTAAAAAGTTATGTTTACTTACTTCTTTATTATTTTTGGAGTCATTGCTGTAGCCGCTGCACTGGCGATGATTATAAGCCGTAATACTGTGAACAGCGCGCTTTTTCTCGTTATAAATATGGGGTCGCTGGCTGTGATATACCTGCTTTTGAATGCACAGTTTTTAGCGGTTATTCAGGTGCTTATTTACGCCGGTGCTATAATGGTATTATTTTTATTTGTGATTATGCTCCTGAATATTGATGCCGAGAAGAATCTATTTAATAAATTCAGATTTAAGTATATCGTTGCTTTTCTTTTTGGTGCTGGTATACTCGCACAAATTCTGTACGGTATTGGCGCAATTACTCACACTTTGCCTAAAGCCTCACCTAAAATGGGGCATATCGGGACGGTAGAAGCGGTGGGCAAGGTATTATTCAGCCGTTACTTATTTCCATTTGAACTGACCGCTATCCTTTTAACTGCAGCCATCATCGGAGCTCTTCTTATAGCGCAACATAAAATTAAACCCAAGACGGATAATGATTAATGTTCATTGGTATTTAGCACTTAGCGCAGTATTATTTTGCATCGGTATCGTCGGTGTACTGGTTCGCAAAAATGCGATTGTCATTTTTATGAGTGTAGAGTTGATGCTTAACGCTGTTAACCTTTCCTTACTTGCTTTCAGTAGCTATTACGGCAATATTGATGGTGAAATCCTGGTCTTTTTCTCGCTGGCCGTTGCCGCATCCGAGGCAGCCGTAGGTTTAGCTATTATCATCGCCATTTTCCGCAATAACCTATCTGTGGATGTGAGCGAAATTAATTTGCTGCGCTGGTAGTTCGGAAGCCGGCTGTAAGATGTCGGATTGTAAATAGCAGCTGTAAATTGTAAGCCTTGGTTTGTTGCTAAGCTAACTATAGGCAGCCGAAAAAGACAATGCTCCAAATCCGCAAATCCCGAATCCTTTCAATCACCCAATTACTCAATCATTAAATCATTCAATCAATAAATCTATAAATCAGTAAATACCTCAATCATTCCCTTTCGGTTCAAAGGCCTGGATGCCGGTGATTTCGCGTCCTAAAATCAGACCGTGAATATCGTGTGTTCCCTCATAAGTATTGACCGTTTCAAGATTCATCATATGGTGAATGACGCGGTAGTCGCCCGTGATGCCATTCGCCCCGTGCATATCACGTGTTGTACGGGCAATGTCCAGTGCTTTCTGACAATTGTTGCGCTTGGCCAGCGAAACCATGGAATGATGCAATCGTCCCGAATCTTTGAGGACTCCCAGTCGCCAGGCTAAAAGCTGCATTTGTGTTATATCGGACAGCATGTTTGCCAGCTTGGTTTGCGGTAGTTGATTAGCAGCCAAAGGCTTGCCAAACTGTGTACGCTCCAATGAATACTGCCGTGCTTTCTGGTAGCAAAATTCAGCCGCCCCCACCGTTCCCCAGGCAATGCCATAACGCGCACTATTTAAACACATAAAGGGTCCTTTTAAGCCTTTAATTTCCGGAAATGCATTTTTTTCTGGCACAAGCACGTCTTCAAAAATCAGTTCACCCGTGGATGAAGCCCGCAGTGACATTTTATACTTGGTTTTGGGGGCGCTGAATCCATCCATCCCTTTTTCCACCAGGAAGCCACGGATAACCCCTTCGTCACTCTTATTTTCTTTGGTTTTTGCCCACACTACGGCAACGTCAGCAATTGGAGCATTCGTGATCCACATTTTTGTGCCGTTGAGCACCCAGCCATCATCCGTTTTAAGTGCGGTGGTTTCCATTGAACCAGGATCTGAACCATGATCCGGCTCGGTGAGCCCAAAGCAGCCAATGAGTTCTCCTTTTGCCAGTTTTGGCAGGAAACGTTCTTTTTGCTCCTCGGTGCCAAACCGAAAAATAGGGTACATCACCAGTGAAGACTGTACCGACATAAACGACCGGTAGCCCGAATCAACGCGCTCAACCTCGCGGGCAATAAGTCCATAGGCCGTTTGACTGGCACCTACGCCGCCATATTTTTCCGGAAGATAGGAACCCAGCAATCCGAGTTCGCCCATTTCTCCGGCAATATCCAGGTCAAAGTATTCCTCCTGATTGCCTTTGAGTGCGCGTGGTTCCAGTTTGCTTTGGGCATAATCCCGCGCTGATTCCATGATCAGGCGGTCGTCTTCTTTTAACTCAGACTCAAAGAGGAAAGCATCATCAATGTTGAAATGGTTAGAAGGCATGTTATAATGATAAATGGTGAATTGTAAATGTTAAATTTTGAATATTCTTGAAAAAATCTGTAAGGAAATTCGTTTATAGTTGTCTATATAGTAAAAAAATCTAATCGCCATACTATTTTAACATGAAAACAAAGAATATTGTAAAAGAAAAAAGTTTTAAATTTTCGCTTCAAATTATAAGCCTTTATAAGAAGTTAATTGAAGAAAAAGAATATATTATTTCCAAACAGTTACTCCGCTCAGCTACAAGTATTGGTGCCAATATTGAAGAAGCTGATGCAGGTTATTCTAAAAAAGATTTTACTGCAAAAATGTCTATTGCCTCCAAAGAGGCCCGGGAAACAGAATATTGGCTTAGACTACTTAAATTTAGCAAATTGACCCATTTAAATGTTGATAACTACCTCAAGGATATTGACGAATTAATAAGATTATTAACAGCAATAGTAAAAACCGCTCAAAATCAATAATTCACCATTTACCATTCACCATTTACCATTCACCATTCACCATTAAATATCCTTCTTCAACTCCCGTGCAATAATACGTCGCTGAATTTCGGAGGTGCCTTCACCGATCGTCATCAATTTGGCATCACGCAGAAACCGTTCGACGTGATACTCTTTGATGTAACCATATCCGCCGTGAATTTGCACGGCTTCATCGGCAGCCCGGACGGCGAGCTCAGAGGCAAATAATTTGGCCATAGAGGCCTCTTTGGTAAAGGGCTGTTCGCGGTCTTTCAGCCAGGCGGCGCGGTGCACTAAAAATCGGGCAGCGTCAATTTCCGTGGCCATATCGGCCAGCTTGTTTTCGATGGATTGAAACTCACCGATTGGGGTTCCAAATTGCTTGCGTTCACCGGAATACTTGAGGGATTCTTCGAGGCAGCCACGCGCGATTCCTACCGATAGGGCCCCAATGCCGATGCGACCGCCATCCAGCACACTCAGTATATCCCGAAATCCTTTTCCCTCCTCACCGAGCAA
>DASQZL010000115.1:0-2923 GCA_035638715.1 Balneolaceae bacterium | reverse complement strand
AAAATATTGGCTGAAACAAAGCAACAATACCGAACAGTAAACTTACTTTAGAGGGGTGAAAAAAACTGAATTTTACTTTATAAATTGAAGTATTAACTTGTTAAAGTTCTTTATAATTTCCCAGACAAGTTTCATTTACTTATTTTATTGATTTAGAGACTTACTCTATGAAACTAATTCGACTTTTATTTTTAGGAATACTGTTTATTTCCTGCGGCCGTTCTAAAAATCACACCAAAAAACAATCATCACATCCGGATCCTGTGCCTGTGATTGTTGGTTCCCGGGTTTTGCTGCAAAATCACCTGGATGAACTGAGAGGGAAGCATGTAGGATTGGTAATGAATGCCACCGCCCGGGTTGATGGTACACCGATGGTAGATACACTCATTGCACGAGGCATAAACGTAACCGCCCTCTTTGGCCCCGAACACGGCTTTCGCAGCGGATCAGGAGCAGGCAAGAAAATCAAAAATGGCATAGATCAGAAAACGGGACTACCCGTATATTCACTGTATGGCAAGCATCGCAAGCCAACCCCTGAAGAACTGAAGAATGTTGATATATTATTATTTGATATGCAAGATGTAGCCGCTCATTTCTATACGTTTAATACAACGCTTGGCCTTGTAATTAAAGCAGCGGCTAATGCCGGTATCCCTGTTTGGGTGCTTGATCGGCCTATTCCTGCGGGTGGTAATTATGTTGCAGGGTGGACACTTCAAAAAAAATATCGTTCTTTCGTCGGTGCTTACCCGATACCCATGGCTTATGGGATGACCATGGGTGAACTGGCGAAAATGATAGTTGGTGAACACTGGCTCAAGACTAAGAAGAAGCCCAAAATTCGCGTCATAAAAATGAAGGGATGGAAACGCTCTATGAAATGGCCTGATACCGGATTGAAGTGGCAGCCGCCCTCTCCGAACCTGCCCCACTTTCAAAACGCATACGTATATTTGGGGACCGTGCTGTTCGAAGCTACGAACATCTCCGAGGGCCGTGGAACGCCGGAACCTTTCCTGACGATCGGTGCTCCTAAAACTAATCTTTCTGAAAAGGATGTAAAGAACCTCCGGCAACAGTTCCCGGCTATATCCATTGATACCACAACATTCACGCCTCATTCGATACCGGGAAAATCGCTGCATCCCGAGTATGAGGGTAAAGTTTGCCACGGCGTAAAACTTCATGTGAATAATATTAATAAATTTGACCCTCTTACGTTCGGTGTTGCGCTTTTGCGGGTGATGCTCCGTGCCACACCCGGCGCCCACACGACCAACTACATTTATAAGTTAACTGGTTCGGCTGCCATCGACAGCCTGCAACCCAGCTGGCAGCAGGATGTCAAGAAATTTAGATCAGAACGGAAAAAGTATTTGATCTACAACTAAATTTTGATTTCGTTGATGTTGAAACGCCGAAGATTTTGTCCTGTCCTTCACACTGCCTGAGCACATCAATTTGCCCTTATTTTACCGTGATATGCATCGTATTAATTCATTTCAGTCCGGGCTCATGCATCTTTCAGGCACAATATTCTTTCAAATTTATTTTGAAATGATGTGGCCAACCCGCTCATACTATCATCATGCCGGACTGTTTCAGGCTCATGATTCTTGATCTTCAACGCTACTCTTTTTTCCAGGGAAAGGGGTTTTGAGTTGATGCCAATGAATTTATATTCGAATCTCTCGCTGCAAATATATTATATTAATGGCATATTTTGAGGTCGCTCTAAAATCTATCACTTATGTCAATATTTCCTGTCTCGTTTTTGAGATATTTGTTACCGGGCGTATATCTTGTTCTATTTATTACAGCTGATTTAGCTGCTGGTTGTGGTTTAGCAGGCAAAGCCCTCGCTAAAAATCCATCTGATTCCGCACATGCTGTTATAAAACCGGGACATCCGATAAATCCGGATAACATCCCGAAAACGCCACGTGAAATGCGCGGCGTGTGGATCGCCACGGTAAAAAATATGGACTGGCCATCCAAACCTGGTCTGCCTGTCGCCCGGCAAAAAGCAGAACTCCGCGCGATGCTAAATAAAGCGGCGAAACTTAAGATGAATACGGTTTTCTTTCAGGTTCGTCCTGCTGCCGATGCATTTTATAAATCTCCGTATGAACCCTGGTCCTATTTTTTAACCGGCAAACAGGGCCGCCCGCCACAACCCTATTATGATCCGTTAAAGTTTGCCATTAAAGAAGCGCACCGCCGGGGCCTGCGTCTGCAGGCATGGTTCAATCCGTTTCGGGCATATCATCCCGCAGAGCCAAAACATTTTGCCCCCAAGAGTATCATCAATACGCACCCAGGCTGGGTTGTAAAATATGGCCCCTACTACTGGATCAACCCCGGCATTAAAGCGGCTCGCCGATATGTTATAAAAGTGATCCTTGATGTCGCCAAGCGCTACAATATCGATGGAATACATTTAGATGATTATTTTTACCCCTATCCCAGGAAAAATTCGAACGGCCAAAAAATCCCTTTCCCCGATGGTAAGACTTACAGAAAATATGTGAAAAAACACGGACAAATTAAGCGCGGCAATTGGCGAAGACAAAATATTGACGATTTTGTCAAACAATTGCATGATACTTTGAATAAAGCAGATCCGAAAATATCATTTGGTATTTCTCCATTCGGCATCTGGCAGCCCGGGCACCCCGCGCAAATTAAAGGCTATAATGCCTATGCAGAAATTTATGCCGATTCGCGCCGGTGGCTTCGAAATGGCTGGGTCGATTATTTAGCTCCTCAACTCTATTGGTCCGTCGAAAAGAAAGCTCAAAGCTTTCCCGTGCTGTTGAAATGGTGGGAAAAGCAAAATTTTTTCAATCGCCATATCTGGCCCGGCATTCATACCAGTAAAGTGGGCAAAAGCTGGAGTGCCAGCGAAATACGGCGG
>DASQZL010000114.1:0-6446 GCA_035638715.1 Balneolaceae bacterium | reverse complement strand
CCATAAACTATAGGCGTGTAAAAGGGCATTATCATATCATTGTAAATTGCTATACGTGATCCTTAAACTTTTTATAGAATAGCACTTGCCAACCTATTAAATATTCAATTCATTTTCTGACGACAATTTGATGAGACTGTCGGCCAAAATGCCTTGGTTTCAAATCGTTTTATCACCTGCAATATGTAAATGCACATATAACATTTATTTTCAATGATTACTTATATAGTCAGCGTATACATTTTTCTTTTTTAAAATCTTCGCCCGATGTTACAAGCATCGATATGCAACCGGTAATAAGATATTTATTGACAGATGAACTTTGCCCGAAATAATCTCAAGTTTTTATTAGTGATTTCCGGGTCTTATTACTCCAAATTAGAAGTGCACGATTATAATTATGAAGTTGGACTCATTTCGTCCTCGTTTAACGTTCGAGCGGGCACGCCTGCCACAATTGCCCCGGGACTTACATTATTTATGATCATGCTCTGCCCACCAACCACGCTTCCTGCACCGATCACCATATTTTGTATTGTAGAAGCTCCGATTCCAGCGTCCACGCCTTCCCCAAATGTTGTATGTCCGCCGGTACTTACATCAGGCGCGAAGCTGGAATAAGCGCCTACGCGTGTATGATGCCCGAGTGAGCAATTGGCATTGAGTACGACAAAATCTTCGATTTCGGATCCAAAATTAATTGTCGTACCAGGATAGATTATACACCCCTTGCCTATTGATACCCCCTGCGAAATCCATGCGCGCTCATGAATGAGTGATGGAAACTGAAGTGAATGATTTGCTGACAACCGTCCTAATATTTTTCGCTTAATATTCGGGAAAGCAATACCGATCACCACATCAGCATTATGTAAATTCAGCACTTCATCAACTTTGCCAATAACTTCAAATCCAAACTGACGCGTCCCTATTTTGGCAGAATCATCATCAAAAAAACCTGCAATGGTGTAGTTTTTCGTATATTCTTCAATATTTAAGGCAACATGTCCGCCCACGCTACCGGCACCAACGATATATATTTCTTTCGTATTCATTTACTTATCCCTTAAACGGCTGCATAGGTCGCAACTCCGATTGATTAACTCCTTCCCGCTTCAGAATTTTGATTATTGTCAGCCAGATGATTTTCATATCCAACGCAAGGCTGACATGCTCGATGTAATGCAAATCAAGTTCAAACTTTTCTTCCCAGGAGATCGCGTTCCGCCCGTTTATCTGGGCCCACCCGGTGATGCCCGGTTTTACTTCATGTCGTCGTCGTTGGCGATCAGAATAGAGTGGAATATATTTAAAAAGCAACGGCCGCGGACCAATAATACTCATATCCCCCTTCAATACATTCCATAGCTGGGGAAGTTCATCCAGTGATAGCTTACGCAGCCATCTGCCCACTTTGGTTATCCGCTGCATGTCGGGTAAAAGCTTTCCCTTTTCATCCCGCTGATCATTCATGGTCTTAAATTTCAGGATTTTGAATGGCCTTTCATTCTGTCCCGGCCGAACCTGAATAAAAAAAATATCCCCTTTGTTTACGATCCACAGCAACAATGAAACACTCCCAAAAATCGGCGAGGTAAACAAAATAGCTGCCCCCGAAATCACAAGATCGAGCAGCCGCTTGCCATAATTTTTATAAAGATGTCCCATAATATTTATTGGTAATTTATCAGCCTCTGCTTTAATCCTGATTTCACCGGAAGCTGCCACAAAAGCTTGCACCAATCATGATTTCCTTCGATTAAACCGGGTCCATTTTCCGTAATAACGATATCCCACCCCACCGATCGGTTTTGCGGATAAAGCCGGGCCGCCTTTTTTACCATTTCGAGTGTTTCTTCCCAAAATGGTATTTGAAATCCGATTATTTTTACATGGGTGATGGGGTGTCGTGTAAGCTGGGGCTTTGTAATATCACTATACACTGCCGCTCCCTGCAACTGGCCGGTAGATTCGTTAATCGGGGCAGCAATGTTACCGGCGGCCAAGTTATCGACCGGAGAATCAACTGATATGCGCAGCCGGCATCCCAAAATATCGACTCCTCCCTCTTCATCAAGCTGCGTAAAAATGCGGACCGTATTCACCGCTGAGGGAGACAAGCGATTCAGCTCCGGATGCTGAACTAAAAACTCTTCTACCAGTTGATAACCGGATGCTTTCATAAAAGTAATGACATGCTGCCGGTCAAATTCTTTGCAGTTGCGAATTTCCACCTGTTTTCCACAGTTACCCTCAGCAGCTTTAAAGACCAGTTTGCCCGAAGGGTTCGAAAGGATCTCCCCCGCAACTCCGGGCTTGGTTTTCAAATCATGGATATCGGCGACCTTGTGGATAAAAAAATTTTTGTAACGCTTGTAAAAGAGCCTCTTATCCTCCAATATCCGGCGTTTATCTTTTGGATTCATCCGAAGTTGATATTCGTACATATAACCGGTCCCCGCCCAGGCCGTGCGTTCTATATCAGATAATTCAAAAAAACGAAACAGAAAATAATCCAGAATAGAGATGTTATACTCAAAGATGGAACGCAAAACATCAGAAAGCAACGCGTACTTTGATTTGCCGGTCTGTTTGCTGGCATGATTTAAGAAGAGCTTAAACCGGGACCGATCCAATTGCTTTAAATAATACCCCAGATATATAGCTCGTTTTATTTTCACTGCTTGAATATTTCATTGTATAATCTACTACTCTTTTTAGTACAACAGTTGTGCCAATAAATGGCTTTTGGCGCAATCAATTTTCTATTTGATTTAAAAGGGGTATTCTTACGCCTAAAAAGTATTTTTTTGAAATACTTACGGCTTTGAAAGCAAAAAAACCAAGATTTGTAACGGATCCTTTCCCATTGCCGAGTAATAATTACACGACGCAGTTAATAGTTTTCAGAGTTAATAAGCAGCTAAAATCTATTGCATTACCATGCGTTCGTGATAAGAAATAAGTACACAATATATTTTTGGTTGTTTCAGGTAGCCATAACTTGAAACATTAACGAAAGCCTTCGCGGAATCACGAACTTGTAAATCCCAATCCGTGTATCTGGAAACGAAAATTTGTCGTTCAGGTCGATCTTGCTTAACGCAGACTTTTCCAATGTGAAAGGTCTTTAGATAACAGCTCTTCTAATTTTATAATCTCACTCTTAAAATTATGAAGAAGTTCCAGCTGAAAATTCAAACTGTATTCTTCATATTTTTTTCTTTCGTAAGTCTGATTCTCAAACACATTTTGTAGTAATCCAATATTCAGTCCCATTGATTGCGTGAGCTTATTTAGCTTGATTTTAAAACGCTCCTGCAGAGTTGGAATTCTATTTTCAGTTTGATTTTTTACAGGGAATTCTGTTTTGCCATAATATTTTAAGTCCAAAAAATTCAATAATTTGTTGTATTCGTTTAATGGATCCTTTTGTAAATCTTCAGTTAACACTGAAGCAATTCTTTCTTTCCCTACTTTGTCATATACTTTTTGGAGCTGCGTGCCAATTTTACAAGCTTTTCTATAGCTCATGAAGGTTGCATCCGCATTTTTTCCAAGCTTGGCGACCTTGATAAAGAGACCTTTTTCTCTCTTGTCGCTTAGTTGCCAGGCCTTCTTAAAATCAGTCTCCTTCTCGTAACCACAATAAACATGTTGATCATGCAATGACAATATCATTTTAACCGGGTTACGCAGAAGAACCAGGAATTTGGCATCCGGCTGGTAATCCAGGATCCTGTCGACTGCATAGCCGGAAAAAAGATACCAGACCGAAGCTTCCCCTACGATACTGTGCTCTTTTTTTCTATCTGTAAATAAGCTTTCATATTCATTTTGACTCATTTCATTGCCAAAGGGTGAGTAAAAAAAATTGGGTTCTTTTTCTGGTGACATATAAACTTCTGGATGCTCTTTGAGCCAATAATAGACGGAAGTGGTTCCGCTTCTTGGTGCACCGATTATAAAAAAATTTGGCCGCTCACTCATTTTGATTACTTATTATTTTTTGTTACGCTCCCTTTTTTCATTTTTATTTCAGTAAAAATAATTTACAATTCATACTGGAAATCTTAAAAAAAGATCCGTTCTAAGTTGTTTTCATCACCAGATCTTTAAAAAGACGGGCAAATCATTCAGAGAAAGCGTTACATGTTATAGCAACATCACATACAGATATAGTCTGTAAATGTGGTGTTTTTTAACAATATGAAAATATGCGTAGTGAGAATATATTTTGAGGAGACAAATAGAATGTTAGTGCTTGGCAAGGTCTATTTTCCGTCTTTGTTGAGGACAATGTGCCTGACGTCACGATTAATCCCGAAGACTATCTGTTTGAAGAATTCGATGGTCCGCTACAAATGGTTCGGTTCGGAAAGTAGTCTTATTAAAGTGACCACTATCGCCTCATCAGGCCGACAATAGCGTGATAAGCATTTGTCAGGAAAGATTTCAAAAAGGGATAAAATCTTGATGTGATTATCGCAATTCCTTTTCAATTAAAAAAAATTAATGCATTAGTATTTTCTATTTAGCTATATTTCTTATATATAAGATAAGAACTTAGGTATATATTTATATAAATATTATATAATAAAAATAAGTTCTTGTTAAGAGAGAGCGCTACGATATTATATGGATATATCGAATAAATCCTATTTTGATCGATTCTATCAAGATTTGAACCTATCATATATAAATAAACTATTATGGATAACAAGAGAATAAGATCAGAGCGACTTGCCATAGATATAGAAAATGAACCTTCAGAGGCAAGACTTAATTACTATAATCCAGGTAGCGATACACCGGCTGCTTTTGAAACAGCCTTGGAATGGTTGAACGAAGGAATTAAAGATCATAGCACTGAAACAGCTCTATGTTTTAAGGAAAAAGAACTGAGTTATAGCGAGCTGGGAATGCAGTCAAATCGTGTTGCAAATTATCTCATTGATCAGGGGATAAAAAAGGGGGATCGCGTCGGCATGGGACTTGAGCGATCTACTGAAATGGTTATTTGCATGATGGGCATTCTTAAGTCAGGAGCTGTGTTTGTACCATTAGATCCTAATTATCCTGCCGATAGAATTCAGATGATGAAAGAGGATGCCGGTTTAAACTTTTTAATTGCTCATCAGAATATTACCGATCGATTCGGTCTTGGCGCTGACCGCACTGCTATATGGGAAAATATGGAAGATGCTCTCGATGCCTGTACAGCAGAAGAGCCTCAAATTTGCGTTAAAAAAGATGACGTCGCTTATATTGTATTTACATCCGGATCAACGGGCCGCCCAAAGGGTATTGTAATGCCGCATCGATCTTTATCCAATGTTATAGAAGCTCAGCTTGACCAAGACTATTTTAAAAAAGAAGCTAACCTTCTTCAGTATTCAAGCATCAGCGTTGATGTCTCTTTTCAAGGTATGATGACGACTTTCGCCTCGGGGGGCACAGTATATCTCCTGACAGATAGTGAACACCGGGATCCCCGCATACTTTTGCGAAAAATTAAAGAGCATCATATTCAGCGACTATTCGTTCCTTATGTTGCCTTTAGAAGTTTGGTTGAAGTGGCAATCGCTACCAAGTCTATTCCCCCTACCCTGACGGAAGTTATTACGGCCGGCGAGCAGTTACGTGTGGACGAAGCCGTCCGTAAATTTTTTGAAAATATACCGGGGGCTATTCTTGATAATCAATACGGAGCTTCTGAAACGCATGTTGTCACGTCGAATGTTTTAAAAGGAAATCCCGCCCAATGGCCCGACCTTCCTGCGGTTGGGACCCCCATGAAGAATTCCAGCGTCTATATTCTGGATAAAAATCTGCAGCCGGTCAAAGAGGGGGAATCGGGTGAATTATATCTTGCCGGACGAAACCTGGCTTATGGCTATCTTGGCCGGGATGATTTAACGAGTAAATCATTTATAAAAAATCCATTTGATATTACCGATCGCCCGATGTTATACAAGAGTGGGGACTTGGGATTTTATAACAAAGAAGGAGCTATAGAGCTTTTAGGCCGGGCTGATCATCAGATAAAAATCAGAGGATTTCGGGTGGAACCGGGAGAAATCAATAATACTGGAGCAGAATTGCCAGGCGTTTCACAATGTATAACACATACTATTGAAAATAATGCCGGCGATATCCAGCTGGCAACTTACTATGTGTGCAAAAAAGGCGCAAAAGTAACTACAGCGGATCTTAAAGGTTATTTTGAAGGATCCCTCCCTGATTATATGGTTCCGACTTTTATAACGGAAATAAAAAATATACCCTATACGCCCAGTGGGAAAGTGGATTTTAAAGCTTTACCGAAGCCACAACCCCAACTTGCCGGTACCGATGAAACGATCACCTATCAATCGGAGACAGAAGCTCAGCTTGCCGGAATTTGGAGCCGATTACTGGGATACCAACATATTCCCCGGTCTGCC
>DASQZL010000113.1:0-3612 GCA_035638715.1 Balneolaceae bacterium | reverse complement strand
GCCGACTGGATCGCCTCTCGGGCTTTTAAAGTAAATTTCTCTAAATTCATAATCGTTGTCGTTTAAATATTGCGTTTCTTTTATTTGAATAGAAGCGAATATCATACCGGGAGGATATTTCTGCCGATTTTACATGCTCAGAGTAATTTAACACCCAATTTGTCAATGTTGAAATTGGAAGTGAAAAAAAGACGGGAAGTCAAACAAATTGGCCGGACAGCCTGTCCGGTTATGAAATATCACTCAAGTAAGGTAAAAGTGGAGAGATTGGAAGCTTTTTGATCGAAGGTGTAGGTAGTTTGGCAGTTGTTCTTCTCAGCTAATGTACCAATAAGGCAATCAGAAAAATCGACTGAGGATTGCTTGTAATGCGATAGAGCATCTCTGCATAACTCTTGATTTTCAAGAAATACATCACCTGCATTAATATAATATTCTATTTCTTCAATAACTTTTTCTTTGGGAACCTTATAACTTGAACGTAATACCCAGCAAAATTCTATAAGTACGATATGAGAAATAAAAAGAGGATTTCTAATCGTACATTTTTCAATTAGATCTTTTGCCTTTTGATACTGTTCAGCATCGTCTTCCACGTGCAGCCGGACAAGTACGTTGGTATCTATTCCAATCATTTTGTTTTCTTATCAAGTTCAACGGCCCTTTGTTTAATAGCTTCATCCATTTCTTCGATTGAGACAGATTTAGAACGACCGTATTTCCTCAAGCTTCCAGCCCGATCTTTAATAGAGACATTGCTTTTCTTTATCTTTAATTCACCCTCTGCATCAGTTTGAAAAATGATCTTGTCTCCTGCTTGGAGCTTCATCTTCTCTCGTATTTCTTTTGGGATGGTAATTTGTCCTTTGCTGGTTACGGTTGCTTCAGCCATAATAATGAGACTATATTAATTCTTACTTAAAGTAAGGAATAAATACAGAATTTTTCAAGCCGGGTTTTTTGTTAGGGTTAGTCTGACTAATACAAACACCAAAAAGTTCAACTATGGAGAAAAAAATGATCAGCGATATTACGATTGAATTGGAACGCGGTGATATTGCTCACCAGGATGATATGGACGCCGTAGTCAATGCGGCCAATGCGCAATTAAAAATGGGAGGGGGCGTAGCCGGAGCCATTCACCGGGCAGCAGGTCCCGGTCTGGCGGAAGAGGCCGCACCCATGGCCCCGCTAAAACCCGGAGAAGCCGTGATCACCGGTGCGCACAATCTGCCTAATAAATACGTCATTCATTGCCTGGGGCCGGTTTATGGTCGCGATGAACCCGAAGAGGAATTATTAGCCAATTGTTATAAAAATGCGTTAAAACGGGCTGAAGAAAATGGAATCGAACGAATCGCATTTCCCTCCATTTCAACCGGCGCTTTTGGTTACCCAATGGAGGACGCTGCACGGGTGGCGCTTAAAACTCTGAAGGAGCAAGCCGCAAGTTTATCGACCGTTAAAACCATAAGGTTTGTGCTTTGGGGGAAAGACGCAATGGAAACGCATCAAAAAGTAATGGAAGACATTTTTGAATAAGTAGTTTAAGTAAAACTTACGTCGGTTGATGGCTTTTACGGCAGAGCCCAACCGCACTAAAATTCCGTTGAACGGACTGCGGAACGGGATTAATGCGGTGAATAAGATTTTTGAAAATCAAAAAAAGAGTAAAATTAAATGTCATTCCGAACCCGAACGCCTTTGGGAGGGAAATCTCAAATGCTGATTAAGCTAAAGTCGGTACTGTACTGCTAAATGATTTCCATAGCAATATCGAATGGAACAAACGTATAATTCCTAATTCCTAATTTTAAATTTTTCATTTTTAACCGTCGTTGTTCGATATTTATTCTTATATATTTGAACGGATGGCTGACTGTTGACAATTGACCACTCCCAACTGTGTATCAGTTTCTAAACATATTTTTCATCGTTTTTCATACGGCGCTGATATTCTTCAACCTTTTCGGCTGGATTTGGAAGAAAACGCGCCTCCTCAATTTAGTGACACTTTTAATAACAGGTTTGTCATGGACGGTATTGGGCATCTGGTATGGATTTGGATTCTGCCCCTGCACCCAGTGGCATTGGGAGGTGCGCCGGCACCTTGGCTATACAAATATGCCTCGTTCTTATATTAAGTTTTTAGTGGACTGGTGGACGCATTTACACGTATCGGCCCATACGGTGAATCTTTGGACAGGTATTTTATATGTGGCCGCGCTTGTCGTATCATTAAGGGTGAATTTTAAAATGCTGGCCAATAGAAATAAAAAACCCTGAAGATTTTCAAAAATATTCAGGGTTAACAGTAGCCCAAGTACGCTTAGTTTTTTAGTCTCCAGCTTGTTGGCCCGATTATCACCAGATTTTTTACTTAAAAAATGGACATAGAATAGGATCAAAGTACGGTCTTCGGGAAAATGTTATTAATACGACAAAATC
The DNA here is from genome assembly GCA_035638715.1 of Balneolaceae bacterium. GTDB lineage: Bacteria > Bacteroidota > Rhodothermia > Balneolales > Balneolaceae > SMO-BIN1. The sequence goes on along the minus strand of DASQZL010000113.1, from coordinate 1,164 downwards.
TTTTAACGGTACTTTGGACAGATATCGAAACCGGGACTAATGTTTCGCCAGTTTTTGGAATAATTCCCTCTCTTCATCAGAAAGATTTTCGGGTACTTCAATCTGTATACGGACGAATAAATCACCTTTCTGAGATGGTTTTTTGAAAGCGGGCATACCCAATCCCTTTAACTTAAATAATTTACCGCTGGAAGTACCCGCCGGAATATTAAGTTTAGCTTTGCCCCCCAGGGTAGAGACCGTCGTTTCGCCGCCAAGCACAGCGGTATAAACATCAATCGTATGGTCGTAATACAGATTACGACCTTTTCGCTCATAATTTTTGGGCATTTTTATGGAAATTTTTAAAAATAAATCGCCCCGGGGACCGCCCGGCTTTGTGGCCGATCCTTTGCCCTTAAGCTTTAATTTCTGTCCGTCAGCAATACCGGCCGGAATCTTGACCTTCATTTTTTCACCACCCACGCGTACCGTTCGGGAAGTCCCTCTGTAGGCTTCCTGAAGTGAGATAGTTGCTTTGGCAGTGATGTTCTTTTTTCGCGCGGTTCGCCTGCGCTGCTGTTGGCGGTTCTGTTGCCGCGCGCCCCGAAACTGTTGACCGAATGATTGTCCGCGGCCACCCTGGCCAAACGGGCTACCCTGACCGCCCCCGAACAGCGTCTCAAAAAAGCTGGAAAACGGGCTGCCCTGGCCTTGGGAAGTACGTCCGCCGAAAAGATCATCCATATTTACACGGCGATATGATTGCTGTCCTCCCCGGAACCCCTGCTGTTGGCCCTGCCGGGCATATTGTGACCAGTCAAATCCCCCGCCATTACCACCACTTGCTTCCTGGGCACGTTTATACTGTTTCCAGTCTTTGCCCACCTTATCATATAATTCACGTTTTTCAGGATCACTTAAAACCTCATAAGCTTCCCCCACTTCTTTAAATTTTTCCTCGGCCGACGGGTCATCGGGATTTTTGTCCGGATGATATTTAGCCGCCAATTTTCGATAAGCCTTCTTTATTTCTTTTTCAGAGGCATTTCGATCAACGCCGAGTACATCGTAGTAATCTTTATAATCCATAATAATCCAGCACTCATTTTAGCAGAGTTTGTAACTTTAAGAAAGCAAATAAAATGCCAGAAATATTATTCTAACTAAATGGCAAATATTGTG
>DASQZL010000112.1:0-3423 GCA_035638715.1 Balneolaceae bacterium | reverse complement strand
GGGAGAGCGGACCGGCCTGCTGTTTATTGATGCTGCAAAAATGCTTTGATTTTTTTTGCCTCCTGGTCCGTGATATTTGCCTTGATCCGCATGTGGTAGAGTATCACATCCCACTCAGAATTGCTAAAATCCTTGGAGGGCGGGGCGTTATGGCATGACTGACAATCCTGGGCCCATAGCTGGGGGCCCGAGGCCTGCTTCTCTTTCGGGCTCGTCGTCGCACACCCATAAATACCGGCAACCATTCCAAGCACCAGCCCTAACAGCACGAGTCTCATCTTATAGCGCGATAATAATGTTCTGATATATTTTGTCATCGGTGTCTACCTATTTTCTTTTTCTTTTAAATTATCGTTTTAAATTTGTGTGCTGACTCGCAGCATGAGCGTATTCGTGGTATTTTCCTGAATATCATAGCTGAACTTCAGATTCGTCCGCCAGGTAAACCAGTAGGTCAACCCCGCATCATATTGGGTGCCCGTTCCAAGGTCGCTCCACCGGGCCCCCGAGGGAGTATTTACATGGGAGAGCATAAACGAAACCATGACTTTCTGCAAGAAAGTACTCGAAGCCATGCTCGGCTGGTAGCCGACCATCCCATACCATACGGAGCTATTGTTGTCAAACGTGTAGGGCTGGCCGCTGGCATCCATGTAGGTCGCCTTGCCCACGTGCACAAAGTTGACCTGCCCGCGGAGGCGCATAAAGCCTTTTAGCGACCGCAACGTCGGCGCATAATTCGCGTCAATGGCCAGCACGTTGGAGCTGACCCCGTCATACCGCGAGCCGCTGTTTCCCACATTGGAGTTATAATAGTCGGAAACCCCGAGGTCAAAATTACTCGAAAAGAAGGGCGTCACGCTGATGCGTCCGCCGATCATTTTGGCTTTATTGTTATCCGTGACCGGCCCCGAATTTAACAGCCCGGCCGAACCCGGTGCCGTTTGAAGGGTAAACCCATTGGTTAACGACAGAAAGGTCCGCACCCGCATATTGCCAATAAAGCCCGATCCCTGCACTTCAAGTCCGAAATCCGTCAAACCACTAAAATTATCAAACCCGATCGGACCGGCTGCCAGCGGATTGATCCACCCCGGATCATAGGTGCGCGGGAACCGCCCGATCGGCAGCGCATCAAACTGGCCCAACCGCAGCAGGATCCCGTGCGGCAGCATATAACTCAGGTTGAGCGGGCCAACCTCGACCGGGGAACCTATCCCCACATCAAAGCCGCTTTCCAGAAAAAACCGGCCTTCCTGCACCAGCGGCATCAACCCCAGGTCGGGCTCCGTAAATGAAGTCTGATTCTTGGTGATATCCGTTCCCACGCCGGCTTCTCCTCCCAAAAATACATGGGTATCGCCCGGCGTATAACCCGATGGGACCGACTGGGCGCGCGCCGCCGACGGACCCAGCCACAAACAGGCCATCAACAACACCATACCGGCGATCAGACCGGCAAACCGGCCTTCACTACTACTTTTTCTTCTTCTATGCATTATCGCTTCCTCCTTTGGTATTTGTACACTCATATATATTACCTTCCCTATTTTTGAATTCGGGTCCCGTGAAACAAACGACTTAGAGGAACCTCCCCAAGCTTGTTTAGCAAGACCTTCATAAGTTATCGTTTCGATGATTTAAGTGAATTTCAAAATCTTGCAAATGCAGACAAAATATTTACTTAGAGACACCATTAACTGGGTTAATTGATATTAAATAAAACTCCGGGAAAATTCGATTCCCTTAATGATGCTACAAATATGAAATTTCATCTTGAGTATGCTTAAATCGCTAAAGTTCGTCATTATCTTAAGTGATATCAATAATTTCTTTATAGTGTACCAGCCTTGGTTGCAAGTCATGCTCTGTGAAATATTTTTCATTATAATAGCAAGCTGAAACATTTTTAGTGTATCAGGAATAATTTTTGAAAACCTTGCTTATTATTTTACCTGACGCTTCTATTAATTGTTTTACTTCCGATTTCAAGCCCACTTTTATCTGTAATTCATTGAAGCTCAAACTAAAAGTTGTCGGCTTCGACGGTTCCTCCCGTTAGTGCTTCGCAGTTCGATCATCCGGCAATTTTCCAACGCAATTAACTGCAAATATCTATGATCGAAGGTTGAGAAATACCTGTAAATTTAGCTGCATGAATAGTCGCAAGATACATTGCAAAATATCAAATTAACGGTCTGAATTTAGGCTAAGAAATTTGCTCTCGCTTATCATATTCTTTATTAGCCGTAGTAATATTTTAAACGAGATATTCTTTATCATTAGGTATATCAATATTAAAATTCACCAATCTAACCTATTATTTTATTTTCATAGACATCATGGGGCGGAACATTATTTCCCCTTCGGCGGATCCAGGTTTTTTATATAACTAACCACGGCCCAGGCCTGCTTCTTCGAGAGTTTCTTTTTCCACGAGGGCATCCCGCCCTTTCCGGTATCAATTTTCCAGTAGAGCGCTCCGATACTTTCTTTTTGCACTTTTTTTGATTTTAAATTGGCCGGGCGCGGATTCAAAGCCACCGCTGCCGGTCCATCCCCTTTGGCATCCGAACCATGACAGGAGGAACAATTCGACATATACACTTTCTTTCCCAGCGCCAACAACGACTTATTCACTTTATAGGGATTTGTTATTGTGTCAGCTTTGGCCGGGGCTTTCCAGTGGCTTTGGGCTTGCGCCGCCGACGGAACCAGCCACAAATAGGCCGTCAATATTAAAAAGAAACATGTGACGACGCCAGCGAACTTAAATTTAAAATCTTTCGTATTGATATTTAAAATTCCTTGCATATTTTGCTTTTGAACGAACATAAACACTACCTCACCTAATTTTAATTTTTATGTATAGCAGCACTAAGATCCTGCAAGTCAAATCTATAATTTCTTAATGCCACCTTTATAAATACAAGTTCTGTTCCAAATCGTTATTAGAGATTTTATTTTATAAGTTTTTACAAATAAATGCCTTTTAAATCGAAATAATACCGATCCGGATCTTTCCCTGGCTTTCCAAATTCGTTCATTCATATGCATTCTCGCATATCTGCAATACTTTTACTTTCGCAGCCTTTCGCAATATTGCAAGACGCTTTTTTCTCCGATCCATATTACAATCATTCCGAAAGTGACTGTTCATTTTGAAAAAATCAGACGGATTATCAAAAAATAAGAAGGCCAGATCTGCCTAAACGACAAACCCGACCTCCCCAACATTCAGTATAAAGACTGGCATCACATACGCAGAGCCCTGGCTCTCCCTAAAGCCCACAGCTCAGGGAGAGCGGACCGGCCTGCTGTTTATTGATGCTGCAAAAATGCTTTGATTTTTTTTGCCTCCTGGTCCGTGATATTTGCCTTGATCCGCATGTGGTAGAGTATCACATCCCACTCAGAATTGCT
>DASQZL010000111.1:0-15289 GCA_035638715.1 Balneolaceae bacterium | reverse complement strand
AGATAATCGACCAGCCAACCGCCAATCACCAAATCCGTAATGGTAGCCACCAGCCACGGGATAACCGTGTACCAGCCGGATTGAAGTACGGTCATGCCCATTTGATCCTCCAGGTAACCGGGCAGCCATGTCAGGAATAAGTAAAATGAATAGCCATAAGCCGCAAAACCGATCGTAAGTCCCCATACTTTTTTACTGCGGAGCAAATAGCCAAGACTTTCCAGCACGCCTTTCTCGGCTTCACCCTGTTCCTGCGCGCCGCCTTCTACAATGTATTCATATTCAGCCTGCGACAGATTTTCATCTTCATCCGGATCGCGGTACCAAATCCAATAGGCGATGGCGTAAAAAAAGCTCAGGGTGCCGGTGACCCAAAAACCGCCGCGCCATCCCCATTCTGTAACGGCAAAAGCGACAATCGGCACACCGATGACGTTTGAAAATTTGGCTGCAGCATCAAAAATAGAAGTTGCCAGTCCACGTTCTCTGAGTGGAAACCAGTAGCCGGTGGCTTTGGATGCTCCGGGAAAAGCCGGTGCTTCGGCCACGCCCAGCAAGACCCGCGAAAGTATGACCAATCCCATCCCGCTGACAATCGAAGTTAAAAAGGTAGCGATCGTCCATAATATGGTTCCCAAACGGACCAGCCATTTCACCCCAATTTTATCCAGCAACGTGCCGATGGGTATTTGCAGCAACGCATACGACCAGGCAAAGGAGGAGAGTAAAATACCCATTTCACCTGCGCTCAGATTAAATGCATCCATCATCGGTTTGGTTGCCACCGAAATATTCGTGCGATCAAAATAATTAATAACAATGCCAACGCCGATAAGAAGCGCTATGCCCCATCGCCTGTTTCCGATTTTTGATTTCATCCAACCTCCATTATTATTGATTTATTTTTCGATTTACCTCTGCAAGCGCACTAAAATCAGACTGAATATTTTTCACCAGTTGCCTGAAGACCGGCTTATACGCACGATAAATTTCGACATGCTCCGGTTTCGGCTTATGCCGGGTACGGATCGTTACCATTTCATTAACGGTTGAAAAATCGGGCAACCAGCCAAGCGCTTTCATACCAAGTAAAGCCGCCCCAAAGCAGGCGCTGGAAGTATGCGAAGGCACCAGAATTTGCTTATCGAACACATCAGCCATGATTTGTCGCCACAAGGCAGATTGGGTGAAGCCGCCGGTCGCGCGTATTTCCCGGGGATGAATGCCCGCTTCCCGCAGGGTCTGCACTACTTCATTCATCTGGTACATGACGCCTTCAAGCACGGCACGGATCATATCGTTACGGTCATGTTTCAACGTCAACCCAAAAAATACTCCCTTCATATCCGCATCCCAATAGGGCGCACGCTCTCCGGTTAGATACGGCAAAAATAAAAGGCCGTTCGCACCCGCCTGCACCTTTTTCGCCCGCTCCATTAACACCTCATAAATGTCGGAAATAGAGTGATTTAATTCGTCAAAAATATTATCCCGGACCCATTGCAGGGCAACGCCGCCATTATTGATTGGGCCGCCAATCACCCATTGATTTTCTGTCAGTGCATAGCAAAAAAATCGTCCTTTCGGATCTGTCACCGGACCGGGAACCACTGTTCGAACCGCTCCGCTCGTACCAATCGAGCAGGCAACGGCACCTTTTTTTATCGCACCTGCACCGAGATTCGCCAGCACCCCATCGCTCGCTCCGATGATAAACGGCGTATTTTCCGGCAGCTCCGTCTGCTCAACAATCTTTGGGTTTAATCCGCTTATTTGTCTTGTGGTTGAAACGGGATCCGATAGCTGGTTCAGCGATAGTCCTGATAATTTTACTGCTTCTTCATCCCATTCGAGCTGTTCCATATTGAACATTCCGGTGGCGCCAGCGATGGAATAATCAACTATATATTGGTCAAAAAAACGCGAAAAAATATACTCTTTAACGGAGATCCATTTTTCAGCGGCATTGAAAATATCGGAATCGTGCTTTTTAAACCAAATCAACTTGGTCAATGGCAGCATTGGGTGAATGGGCGCACCTGTGCGATGATAAATAGCAATCCCGCTGTTTTTTTTGAGCCGTTCCGCTTCTTTCGTCGCGCGCTGGTCGCCCCACGTAATGGATGGCGTTAGCGGTTGTCCTTTTTCATCGACGGCCATCAAGCTGTGCATGGCTGCGCTGAACGCTACACCTTTTATTGATGATGCATCAAGCTGATTTTGAACTTTATTTACGGTCTGAGACAGGCTCTGAATAACAGCATCAAAAATTTCATCCGGATCTTGCTCGGCCCGGTCGGCGTTTTCCGAATAAAGAGGGTATCCTTCGGAAGCTTTCGCAATGATCGTCCCCTGCCTGTCATAGGCAACAGTTTTTGTACTGGTGGTGCCGATATCAACGCCGATAATGACTTTTTTACTCACGAACTTTTATTTTACAGGTATTTAGGAATTAGAAAACATTTTAATCCATATGTTTTCCAGTAGCAACATAATCCATATAAGCCATCCCCTTAGTCCCCCTTTGAAGGTGGAAAGATTCGTCTCCAGACTATCGGAGACGAATCGGGGGGATGTATCACTCTATTCAAACTTTCATAATTTACAACTTCCAATCACCAGTTATTCCAATGCCCTTAGTATTTAAGCCAAAAATTAGAAAAGATGAAACGAATTTCTATCTGTTCATCTGTATCCACGCGTCTTTCTCATCACTTTCAAATACCGCATCAATAACCGCCATATTGGCAATTGCATCATCGAGTGGAGTAGGAACATCCGTATCGTCCAGAATGGCGCTGGCAAATGCATCACCCTGCAAGGTGTACTGATCAGCCGGATCGAAGGTAATTTTTTCCTTATCACCGCCAGCATACAGCCAAATCGTCGCCGGTTCATCCGGCGGCATGTTAAACGGGATATCAATTTCTATTCGTCCGGAAGTGCCGTAAACAGTTACGCCCTGATCGGGAGCCAGCTGGGTTCCACAGATAAAGCTGGAGGTGCCGTCTTCAAACTCCATGATACCCGAAGCCAGCCGGTCGATTTCGAGATCGGGATCAAATTCAATATCACCCATCAGGCGAATGGGTTCCGCGCCAAATATAAAACGCGACAGCGAGATATTATAGCAGCCGATATCCATCAATCCGCCGCCCCCGATATCCGGCTGATTACGAATGTCGTCCGGATCATCATTAAAATAAGAAAATACAGATTGGATGGTTCTGAGCGTACCAATCTGTCCATCATTTATCAGTTGTTTGGCTTTTTGCCACTGCGGGTGAAAGCGGTACATAAAAGCCTCCATCACCTTTAAATCGGGATACTGGCGACTTTTCCTCGCCAGCTCACGGGCTTCTTCGGCCGACAAACCAATGGGTTTTTCGCAGAGCACGTGCTTGCCGGCTTCAAGGGCTTTGATCGTCCACGGCACATGCAGATGATTCGGAAGCGGATTATAAATGGCATCAACCCTGGTGTCCTGCAGCAGCTCTTCGTAAGAGCCGTAAGCGGTTGCAATGCCAAGTTGATCAGCGGCTTTGCGCGCCCGGTCCTTTGAACGAGACGCAATAGCGACCACTTCGCCATGCTGACTCTTCTGTAGCGCCGGAATAACTTTCTCGACGCCAATTTTTGCAGTACTTAAAATGCCCCAATTAATTTTATCCATAATTAGAAAATTTTCAATTTTAACTTATAAAGTTTAAATACTCTAAAAATGCTATTTTTTTATGCGCTTGAAAAAAAATATTCAACCCAATAAAATTTATCGACTATTCAATTCCCAATTATATTTGTAATATGTTACCGTATAATTAACCGGTATTTTCTGTTTTCGGTACTTGTTGATGAAAGCAATAAGCGATTTATGATGCTTTAAAAAATAGGATTTATACCATTTGAAAATTTCAGAAATCTTGACGTTTTTTTGCTTTCGGTTTAATCGTATGAAATTACTGTTCAGCGTGGTTCGTGCGGCCATCGTCAGTTGCATGTTCAGCTGACCCGGAGTGAAGGCATACGGGCGCAGCGGCGGACAGCTCACCGCCCCGCAAACCAGCGCAAAATGCAATCGTGGATCCTGATAGGGCTGAAGTAATCGATCTTTTTCAATTTGATCAAGCGTGAGCTTATCGCCACCAATTTTGTGCTTGATCTGATCAAAAAAACCATCGATTCTTTTTGGTGATGGCGGTATGCCGTGTTTAATGATGGAATGAATGACCAAAATATTATAGGCATTGATATAGAAAGCTTTCCTGCGACGGCGGCTTATCCGGTTAATCGGCATACTCCCGATTGCTTTCACCAGCTGATTTAGCGTGTCCGGATGCTGCTTTATCGCCTGATAATCAACCGTGCCATTTTGGACGTAGGTATGAAAAAAAGCATTTGCCTGATCAATAAATCGATTCAGCGACTGCGCGGATGAAGTTGTCGCCAATCCAAAAAATAATATCAAACAACTAAAGACGAACTTTTTAAGGTCATTCATTGTAAGAATATATTAATTCTTTGAACTTTTTCACAAAGCTACATGTAGTAGCAACAATGACTCAAAAATGCCGGGGGAATTACTTCCCCCCATTATATAGTCTTGGGGAAAAGTCAACCTATTTTCTAAATGAAAACGCAACCCCGAACATATTTTTCATCTTTTTTTTAACAGACTGTTTTTGATTATAAAAATCCCAGCAAATTGCGATGAATACAAAGATATATTCTACCGCGATCAGTCCAAATTTTTGATGGTAGGCGGAGGACATGTATGTACTGTATGTCAACGGAATAAAAACAGACCAGACAACAGGAAAAAGTAGCCCGGTCAGTGGAACAAAAGCGACCAGCGAGGTGACATACCAGGGATGCACGGTGGTAGAAAACGAGTAATAGATTGCCATCGTGATGATATAAATTGCCGGAAGATTATAAAGTGAGGGTCGGCGGTATAACCATGAGGCGGCTATAATTATTAATGCGCTTATCATTGCCATCGCCGGTGCGGCTGTGTGAATGATGTCATACCCTTTAATTTGGAAACCCAACCATCGCACAAGGTAAAACAGGCTGGCGTTATATTCGAATGAATGGAAATAAAGGTCCAGACTGTCGCTGAAATGAGCAAAAAAGGTCTGGGTCAAAAAAGGAATATACAACAACCCTGTTCCAACGATAAGCACAAAAATAAGCTTCGATGAACGTTTCCAGCCGAGACTAAACACCAGGTATGGCATCAATATAAGGGGGACCAGTTTGGTGTTGACGGCCAGCAAAAATGCAATAGAACCCAACCAGATCCGCTGCTTCAAAAACAGGTAATAACTCAATAGCAGGAAGAAAATCATCACCCCTTCAAAATGGAGATTACCTGTCAGATTCAGGATTATAAGGGGATTCAGTGCGTAAATCAGCAGGTATTTTGCAGGTAAATTAAAATAGTCGAGCAGTCTGTTCATCACCCAAAAGGTCCCGATTTCGCATCCCAGCATAATGATTTTCATCACCACAACATTACCGAACAACTGCACGCCAAACAGCCCGGCCGCCAGCCCATAAATATATTGGCTTACCGGTGGATAAACAGTATAGTACGGCTGTGAGTTAAGTTGCTGGTAAAGTCTGGACGGCAAGAAATGCGGCAACCCGTGCTGCATATAAAATTTTGGTGTATGCGCAAAAGGGTTCAACCCATGGACGAGTAAATTACCATCCCAGATATAGCGGAAAAAATCATCCGATAAATTTGGCAAAGCAAAAAGCAGGGCGATCCGAAATAGAATGGCGGCGGCGATTCCCCACCTCAGCTTGCTGTAAGAATCAGTTTGATAAATTATTAAAAAATAGCACAAAGACAGGACCCCAAATATGGAGATCAGCATACTGAAATTACTCCGATTAATGCCATAGCTAACCGCTACATAACCGGCCAGTGAGATAAGAAAATAAACCGGCATCAAATAAGAACGAAGTTTTTTCATTTAGTCGTTGTTAGCGTCTTTTCGTAGAGTGAGTGTCCAAAAATAGTCCCAAAACCTACAAAAAGCATCAAATGGAAAGGCAGCATGCTGTAGTCCTGCAGCAGAAAGGCGGTAATAATTCCTCCCAGGAAATAGACCGTTAGCAGCCCTTCCGTGATGTCGGCTGCACTTAGTTTTGTAATCAGATATTTTTTATCACTCCAGCGGTCGCTCAGCCCGATGATATTGAATTTGGGCGTACGCACAAAAGGCGTGGTTCTGCGCGCATATCCTTTAAGAACCGCGATGGTATTATGGAGTGAAAGCCCCATGGAAATAGACAAGAATAACGGAAACATATAAATAAGTCGCCCGGCTTTAGCAAGGGTTGAACCGTTTTCCTGTATCATGAATGAGGTGCCGTAAAAAAGCAGCCAGCCGAGCAAACCAATCAGGAAAAATCCGGCAAGTTTAAAAAATATAGCAAGCCCCGGCTCCTGACTTTGGAACCACAAAAGTGGCACGCTGAGCACTGAAATAAGCAGGATAAACAGGAAAACGCTGCTGCTGAGCAGATGGCTGGACGCATGCAATTTTTTGATCAGGGGCATGTCAAGGTTCCAGACCCGTGAAAAATGCTTGCGGGCGGCCTCCGCCGCGCCTTTGGTCCATCGAAATTGCTGAGCCTTCAGCGCCGAAACCACCACCGGCAGCTCCGCCGGCGAGACGACCTCTTCAGTAAAATAAAAATCCCAGCCCCTCATCTGCGCCCGGTAACTCAGGTCCAGATCCTCCGTCAGCGTATCGTGCTGCCAGCCGCCGGCATCACGGATGCATGCCTTCCGCCAAACGCCGGCCGTACCATTGAAATTCATAAAATAGCCGGCATTATTCCGCCCCTTTTGTTCCACAGTGAAATGAGCGTTCAGCGCAAAAGCCTGTAATTTCGTGAGCAATGAATATTGCTGGTTGAGATGTCCCCAGCGTGCTTGCACCATGCCCATATTTTTATCTTCGAACCAGGGAAGCGTTTGCCGAAGAAAATCCGGTTGCGGCATGAAATCTGCATCAAAAATGGCGATATATTCCCCTTTGGCCCGCTTCAGTCCATATTGCAACGCTCCCGCTTTATAACCTTCGCGCGTAGGTCGCTTTACATGTTGAATTTGATACCCGTGTTCCTGAAGCTTTTGAACTTTTTCTGCGATGATATCCACCGTATCATCTGTCGAATCATCAAGCACTTGTATCTGCAATTTTTCTTTGGGCCAGTTGAAATTTGTCACGGCATCAAGCAGGCGATCCACCACATATCGCTCATTATAAATGGGAAGCTGCACCGTGACCATCGGGAACGCTTCAGACGATTTTTCTGACCAATTCACTTTGGGCTTTTTCCGAGATGTCCCCTTCAAATAGTGATATACCAGATGCACCTGGGCGATGGTGTAAACGAAGATTGCAGTCAACCCAAAAGCATATAATGCAATTAAAATGAGACTTAAAAGGTGCATGAAAATTTAAGCATTTACTAATAAAATCTGGCGAAAAATTTGGAGTAATTCGTTTATGAGTTAAAATATATCGAGACTTGATCGCACTGTGTACCTGCAATCATATCAACGCCCAAACATAAAAACATAACATCCCCCCGGCTTCGCCTCCGCAAAGGCCAAAAGGCGAATCTTTCTCCCTTCGAAGGGGGACTTGAGGAGGATGGCCTGCCGAATATCTTACTTTATTTAATCTGAGCCACTCAGTGATATTTTTTTAAAAATAGAATCATAAAGAGTTAACCATCACAGATATTTAAAGATTGTGTATATAATCTTGCAACCGGCTTTGATGGTACCGCTGAGCGTGCCCGATACTTTGGAGACCCCAATGCGTCTTTTGTAGCTCACGGGAACTTCCGTAAAGCTCAGTCCTTTTTTTGCAGCCTTAAGTTGCATTTCCACGGTCCAGCCAAATGTTTTATCCTGCATATTCAAGTCCAGCAACTTATCAAATTTTATGGCCCGGAAAGGCCCAAGATCTGTAAAATAGACATCGTAAAACACCCGCATGAGCCGTGTTGCCAGCCAATTGCCGAAAATCTGCTGGGGCTTCATCGCTCCTTTTTCCCGGTCTCCGATAGCCCGCGAGCCAATAACCATATCGATATCATCTTTTATAATCGGTTTCACGATTCTATCCATTTCATCAGGGCTGTCGGAATAGTCAGCATCTAAAAATACAATAATTTCGGGCGGGGATTCCATTTTCTTTGCATAAGCGATGCCTTTCAGGCAGGCGTAGCCGTAGCCACGACGCGGTTCATCAAGCACTGTGGCCCCTGCCTGCCTGGCACGTAAAACTGTTTTATCGTCCGAGGCATTATTCACCACGATCACTTCGCGCACAAGATCATCCGGAATGTCCTCAATAACCGATGTGATTGATTTTGCTTCGTTAAAGGCCGGAATGATGACGCAGATGTCGGCTTTTGGCACCTCCTGTTTTTTTGAAGTGCGATGCGAAACGATATTTCTAAATTCTCTACTCTGCAATTTTGTTTAAATTTTTACTGTTTCACAAAGATCTTGGTGACACTTCGTGATAATCTTTTACTTGATTGACTATTTAAAACTCTCCCCTTGAGGGGAGTACTCCGCTGCAAAGCGGAGGGTAGGGTGTCTGTCGATTTAAATAACGACAAATTACATCCCACTTATTCGCTTTCGGTAATCGGAAGCGAATTTTCCCCCTTCAAAGGGGGACATCTTTATGCTACTAATTCATCATTCATTTCAATGCCGTCATCCGTGATGGTGAAAGCTTTCGGTTCATTAAATCGTCCTTCTTCCGGGCCATTTTCCAGTCGTAATACCCCGCGGGGACATACTGAGGCACAGACGCCACAGCCGACGCACGAGGCCCGAACGATATTTTGCCCGCGCTGCGCGTACCAGCGTACGTCAATACCCATCTCACAATAGGTTGAACAATTTCCGCACGAAATACATTGCCCGCCGTTGGTTGTGATACGAAAACGTGATTTAAACCGCTGTACAATCCCTAAATAGGCCGCCAGCGGGCAGCCGAATCGGCACCAGACGCGGTTACCCATAAACGGGTAAAAACCCACGCCAATCACACCGGAAAAAATGGAGCCGATAACAAATCCGTAAATTGAACGAATGGAATAGGTGCTGATACCCAACAGCGTCCCATTGCCGGAAAAGTACGAATAAAGAACCCCGGCAGTCATCACTACGACGAATACCAGTATGGAGTGGATGAGCCATCGCTCAATCTGCCAGGCTCCAAGCGACTTATCCGAAAGCTGGCGGTGCGGATCACCAAATGTCTCGGCCAGCCCGCCGCAGCCGCATACCCACGAGCAATACCAACGCTTGCCGTAAAAATAGGTGATGACGGGCACACCGATGATAATCAGCGCAATGCCCCAAAAAAGCATAAACAGACCAATCGATCCGCTGTGGGTAAATGCATGCAGCTTATAATTGAAAAAGAATTCATAGTTCAGCGGCCAGATATTTTTGAAATCGTACGACGGTTTATTGAGCGCGATGAGGATCTGCGGGATCAAAAAGGCGAAAGCCGTCTGAAAAAATATCAGAGAAGCAGTGCGTATAAGGTGATAGTTGCTATGCCTGTACTTAATGAACATGCGAACGCCCATAACTAAAACGGCAAGCGTATACATAAATCCGTAAAAGAACCACTGACTCGCTTGTTGCCCGCTAAGGGCAAAACTGATCGGGTCAACCAGGCGGATCCAGTTAGCCAGGTAGGCCGGTGCCCAGTACAGAAGTACATATAAAACAATGAGAAATGAACCCATAATGAGGCCCACAACCCTGCCGCGCGTGACTGGATTATGATAAATGTGGTCATTCTGGATGCCGGGCAGCCTGATCCACCACCGGGGCACAATATAGATGAGGGCCCCAAGGCAGGTCACGCCGAATGTCAGCCCGAATATGAGCCAGAGATGATTGTTCAAAAAACCCGTCCCCGCCGCTTTGGTTATATACATCCGCAATTCTTTTTGCTGGTACGGATTTATTTTATTTTGCTTTTTCAGTTGGTCATTGGCTTTTTTCAGGGCACCACGCAGATCGTGTATAAAAGGGAATTCAGTATTATAAATTTTCCCGGTATTCGGCTGCCACGCTTTTTGGACAGCTGCCCGTTGTGATTGGTTGGTGATGGTTTTCTGCAAAACGCCGGCCGTCAGCTGGTAATTATTCATTGTCAGCGCCGCGCAAGAGATCATCAAACCAGCAACAAACAGCGCCAGTCCAACATATTTTATCACCGAAGCCGTTTTATGTTCGGGATCGGAGTCGGTGATTTCCGCGATGGTTTGTTTTAAATTTTGATCGTTCATTATTCCGGAGTTTATATTCTTCAAGCTAAATCATAAATTATTTCTTGCTGGCCATCCCCCTTAATTCCCCCTTCGAAGGGGGAAATTCATCCCGTCGATCGCCGGGATGAATAGGGGGATGTAACTTTTCTGTCTATAGGCGCTCTTACCTACGCTGTTTTTTTATTCCAAAATTGAAACAGTCCAAATAATCCACGTTTCCTTTTAAGATGTAACCCATTTTTATCAGGATTGGATTTATTGTAATGCTCAATAATCGCTTTTTCATGCTGCTCTGTAAATTCCGGATCAAACATGGCCTCGCCCAAATTTTGCAGTGCATATTCAAGGGTTTGGCCCTCTTCAATCCATCGCTCACAGACCACTTGCCGCAGGCGAATACCCATCACATTAACGCCGGTAATGGCTTGATTTTTCTGCTTAAAATTGATGCGCAGGCTGTGGGTTCCATCAGGGGATTCCCAGTAAAATGTTTTTTCATCATCGGGTAATTTGGGCGACACTTTGCCGTAAATTTGCCATTCAATATTGAAAAACTTAGCCGAGTTGAACCAGATACCCCGGTCATATTTTTTCCGTTCACCGCATAAAATACGCGCCAGTGCTTCACCCTGCTTCCGTCCGGTGTACCAGAGTTGCTCGATAGCCGGTTCATCTTCCGCTGCATCTGTAAACTCAGCGCAGTCACCGGCGGCATAAATGTCGGGTTGATTGGTTTCAAAATAGTGATTCACCAATATGCCTTTGTCGGTTGCGATGTCACCGCTTTCAACCAGCTCGAGGTTTGGATGCACGCCGGGCGTCAGTGCGACAAACTCGCAAGGAATTTCTTCGCCCTCTTTCGTGACTACAGCCCGTACTCTTCCACTGTTATCCGGCAGAATTTTTCCCAGCTCGGTTGCCAGCCGTAAATCTACCTTATGCCGCCGAATTTCCCGGTTGATCATCCGGGCTTCTTCGCCCGGCATGACGTTATCGCGATAATTTTTCTCACGCGCCAGAAACGTAACGGGGATATTTCGCGTACGAAGCATTTCCGCTACTTCAATCCCAATCAACCCGCCCCCAACAATCACTGCACGGTTGATGTCACGCGTATTTTCTTCCATACGTAACAAGTCGGGATAACTATATAATCCCTGCACGCCGTCCAAATCTTGCCCAGGCCAGTCAAATTTGTTCGTTTGTGAGCCTGTGGCAATTACCAGCTTGTCATAACCAATCGGCGGATTTTCGCGCAATTGAAGCTGTTTTTCCTGAATATTAATATCCGTCACATGGTCATAGACCAGATCGATCTCATTCTTATCCCAGAACCAATCTTCATACGGTTTGGTGTGCTCATATTTCATATGACCCATATAGACGTACATCAGGGCCGTTCGCGAAAAATGATGCTCCGTTTCGCTGGAAATAACGGTAATATCCCAGTCTTTCACTTTTCGGACATACCGGGCCGTCGTGGTGCCGGTAACACCATTGCCGATAATTGCTACATGCATGATATCTAATAATCCTTGACCATTCGGTTCTCAACTAATTGCATAAATAACATATTAATATAAAGTGTTAACTCCGAATTTTTTCATTTTCAACATTCATCGAAAGAAAAAAAGATTCATTTCGCGGGCTTTGAAAAATCTAAAGTGACATCCTAAATCTTTAGTCCTCAACTTTTTTCAGGATCTACATATAAATACAATTGAGCCCCGTTGAGATTCCAAAATAATTTCAAAATGACATAAAATGACATAATAAGTTGTTTTGCAAAGCCCTATTTCTTACGAATCGCCGCCATAATAGAAACTATTTTCACTATTAATGATGTTTGCCGAGCTGTAATGCACCATAAATTTTAAATATATACTGCAGATTTTTGAGATTACCACCGGTCGTACTTATATTCCTTCTACTTAAAAAAACGCGTTCAGGAATTTTTTAGCACAATAAATGAAATTTTTATTTACGATTATTTTATGCTTTACGGCTCTTTCCTGCAACGCACAAGTATTCGAATTAGGGTATGGTCCAGTTAGTGATAAGGGGGTAGGAAGCCTGCCCAATACCAGTAAAGTTAACTTTTCTTTTTTATTTAAAGCCTATCAGTCCAGCTCGTTTTACTATTTACCGGGGATTCGATATTCGTTCGTCGATTCCAAGAACAAGGATATTGTTGACAACACCGGGAAAAATATAAACGGTGCTTTTAATATGTTTTTTATTATTCCGGTTTCATTTAATGTACCGCTGGGCAAATTTGCATATATAAATCGCATGGGGTTCGGGCTGAGCGGCAAATCTTTTCCGAACAATGACGGGCGCTATCAAAATTTTTTGCTGGAGGTTGGCTTCAGATACGCCATCACCCCTGATGTATCAGTGTCATTACGGTATTCCCATATCTCGAATGGGTGGCGTGGACGTATCAATCCGGGCGTTGATAATATTATGATTTCGACCGGCTTTTACCTTTGATTTTAACACCTGTTAAATTCCATTGCCCAAAGGCAACGGGCACTATTTCAGAAAGATTTACCAGTGAATTTTTGAACCGGATAGAAATCATTTACCCTCATCTATCAAAAAAATTCGTTTTTTCATTAATTAGTCGTATACTTGGCCGCGAAGCAAACGTTGCTTCGCGTGTTTTTTGGCTGCCTCAAGCTGCTGCTGTGCCAAGCTTTCCGCTATTTATATCATCTCGAAATTGTCGGGATATCGTTGATATGTCCGCTGCACCGCCGCTGTAACAGGTCCATTCAAAGAGCGCATATCAACTTACATTCTATAATTATTTTCATGACTTCATTTCGTGATCTTGGACTTTCTACGTCCGTAACGCAAGCCGTTCAGCAACTTGGCTTTGAACAACCCATGCCTATCCAGCAGGAAGCCATTCCGCTGCTGCTAACCCAACAAACCGACCTCGTGGCGCTGGCTCAGACCGGCACAGGTAAAACGGCCGCTTTCGGGCTGCCCCTGGTCGAACGTATTGAACATTCCCTGAACTTGCCCCAGGCTTTGGTCATCGCACCGACACGGGAACTCTGCATGCAGATAACACGGGACATCAAGGATTTTTCGCAAACACAGCAAAAAATTAATACGCTGGCCGTCTACGGCGGGAGCAGCATCAAAAAGCAGATCAATGCGCTTAATCGCGGCGTGCAAATTATTGCTGCCACGCCGGGCCGCCTGCTCGACCTGCTGCGGCGAGGCAAAATCGATACTTCGGCTATTTCTACCGTCGTACTTGATGAAGCCGACGAACTGCTGAACATGGGCTTTCAGCACGATTTAAATGCTATATTCGACACCCTTCCCAAGCATTATAATACCTGGCTTTTTTCAGCCACGATGCCCAATTCGGTTGCCCGCATCGCCAAACGTTATATGCATGACCCTGAGCGGATTACGATCGGCACAAAAAATGCCGGTACGGATAATGTTTCTCACCAGTATTTGACGGTGAAGGCGAGTGATCGCTATACCACGCTGAGACGACTTATTGACCTGCACCCGGATATGTATGGGATTATTTTTTGCCGGACGCGCCGCAATACCCGCAAAATTGCCAAAAAACTCCGGCGTGACGGCTACCAGGCTGATGCCATCCACGGCGATCTTTCGCAATCCAGGCGCGACCGCGTAATGGGAAAATTTCGAAGCAAAAATATCCAGCTGATGGTTGCCACAGACGTGGCCTCCCGTGGCATTGATGTGGATGACATCACCCATATCATCAATTATGAACTCCCGGACGATCTGGAAAAATATACACACCGCAGCGGACGAACCGGACGGGCCGGGAAAACCGGTGTTTCAATCGGCATCGCCAAACACCAGGAAAAGAAAAAAATCCGTAAACTCGAAAAAACCATCAAACAAAAGTTTGAACGGATTGATGTGCCCACAGCCAAGGATGTCAAAAAGAAGCGACTGGAAGCATGGACAAAAAAAGTAAAAAATGCTGATCCTGCCCCAATTCAGGATATTCTCCCGGCTATATCAGAACAGCTGGAAGATTTAGATCGTGATGCGCTGATCGCGAAATTTTCTGCGCTGGCCGCTAAAAATCTTTTGAGCGATGATAAATCACATACTTCTAATAATAAGAAATCAGGGACAAAATCATCGCATAAGCATGTGGCGAACGGCTCCGAAGCCGGCTTTGAACGCTTTTTTATCAATATCGGTAAAAAAGACAGCTTGAATCCCGGCCAATTGATTTCTCTGATTGATAAAGAAACGGGCTCCGGCGGCATCAACATCGGCAAAATAGATATCATGGGCTCGTTCTCATTCTTCGAGGCTGATGTACATTGCACCGACCAAATACTGGCGGCTTTCCAGCGGAAAATTAAATTCCATGGACGTCACGTCAATGTGGAAATTGCCAAGCCGAAAAAGTAATACTTCAGTACGTATATCTTTGCCGTTTCCGGAATAGACACCTTCCGGGAACGGTTTTTTTATTGAATGAGACGTTGACTTGCTGCATAGCCCTCACCTCTTTCGAACTCCTCCGGTTCGATATATCGAACTTTTCCCATCTATTGACATCCATATTTCATTGGATTAAATTGAATATTATTATTGTGTGATTGATTAATTTTCCCCACGCAATAATTGTGAGAGAGGCGTATCTTTAGGCGGCTGTCTAAAATTTTACAACATCAAGGAGTGAAAATATATATTCTTCGAACCTTTAAAGAGTGGAGACGACAATGACGCGAAAACCAAAGCCCTACAATACTACCTATCTTTCTCTTACGCTTTTGTTCACTGCTTTTTTATCGATATTCGCAGTCACAGCATCCGCTCAAAACGCCGATGAAATTATCCGGAAAATGGATCAAAAGATGCGGGGCAATACGTCCATTGGTGTTGCTACCATGAAAATTATTCGTCCCTCGTGGTCGCGCAGCATCCA
>DASQZL010000110.1:0-40370 GCA_035638715.1 Balneolaceae bacterium | reverse complement strand
CAATCACGTGGCTTTGC
The DNA here is from genome assembly GCA_035638715.1 of Balneolaceae bacterium. Taxonomy (GTDB): domain Bacteria; phylum Bacteroidota; class Rhodothermia; order Balneolales; family Balneolaceae; genus SMO-BIN1. The sequence goes on along the minus strand of DASQZL010000110.1, from coordinate 40,353 downwards.
AATTCGCTATGATGTGCCGTTGTGGCTTTCTAATCCGGCGAAGGGTGAACCTGAATTTAAATATCGCAACTTGCTTGGTATTGGCGCCATCATTTCTTTCTGAGCCGGTTACAGAATTATTGCTTCTCATCAAAATTTATTTTCCCGCAAAGCAGGATCGGCAACCAGAACGGATAATCTGGTTGGGAAATAAAGTGGAACGTTATAAGTTTTTATGCCATTTATGAATCCCTGTAAATCTACTAAGCTGATGATATAGCATTAATCAGAATTGTTTCAATATTTCTGAATATCATTCATTAACAATGATTCAGGCCTTCTGTTCAATCAAACGACGGTATGTTTTATCAATATTTATCACCAAAATATATTTTTCTGTTTGATGTTTAAGTTAAAAGCAATATTGCTTATATTGAATAGTTCTAAATAAGTCAGGGAATGATAACATCACAAATTCCTTTGTGAAGCGTTAATAAGAATTTGTCCACAGAATTCTACATAATTAATCTCGTAAATACACTTTTATGAGTCAGACACAAATAGTAGGAGAAGAAAACGAATCTGAAGCGATGGAATCGATGATCGGCGGTGAGTATAAATATGGTTTCACCACCGATGTTGAATATGAAGATTTTCCAAAAGGCATCAGCGAGGATATCATCCGTGAAATATCGCGGCGTAAAAACGAACCGCAGTGGGTGACTGATTTTCGTCTGGAAGCCTTTGAAAAGTGGAAAAAAATGGATGATGAGCCGGACTGGGCGAATATTGAATATGAAAAACCGGATTTTGATGATATTCAATATTATTCAGCTCCCAAGAAAGAAAAGGGTAAAAAGGCTGAAAGCCTGGATGAAATAGACCCTCAAATCAAGGAAACGTATGACAAGCTGGGTATTCCGCTTGATGAACAAAAAAGACTCTCCGGCGTTGCGGTTGATGCCGTATTTGACAGTGAATCCATATTTACGACTTTCAAAGAAAAGTTGGCAGAAGCCGGGGTTATTTTTTGTTCCATCTCGGAAGCCATCCAAAATCATCCGGAAATTGTAAAAGAATATCTCGGATCGGTTGTCCCGAAAGGAGATAACTTCTATGCCGCATTGAACTCGGCTGTTTTCTCGGATGGATCGTTTGTTTATGTCCCCAAAGATACCGTTTGCCCGATGGAGCTTTCCACTTATTTTCGTATTAACAATATGCAGTCCGGGCAGTTTGAACGAACGCTCATAATCTGCGAGGACAACAGCGAAGTAAGCTATCTGGAAGGCTGTACGGCTCCGATGTATCAAAAAAATCAGCTTCATGCTGCGGTCGTTGAAATTGTGGCACTCGAAAATGCAGATGTAAAATATTCAACGATTCAGAACTGGTACTCCGGCGATGAAGAAGGAAACGGCGGTATTTATAACTTCGTGACTAAACGAGGGCAGTGCCGCGGTGACAATTCAAAAATTTCCTGGACCCAGGTTGAAACCGGATCTGCGATTACATGGAAATATCCCAGTGTGATTTTATCCGGAGATAATTCGGTTGGGGAGTTCTTTTCGGTAGCTGTGACCAATGGACGTCAGCAGGCCGACACGGGAACAAAGATGACGCACGTCGGCAAAAACACCAAAAGTACCATTATTTCGAAGGGAATTTCAGCCGGTGAATCCAATAATAGTTACCGGGGACTGGTTAAGATCAGCCCGCGGGCCGATGGAGCGCAAAATTATTCCGTCTGCGATTCCATGTTAATTGGTCAAACGTGTGGTGCGCATACATTTCCATACATTCAGTCTGCAAATCCCGAAGCCCAGGTAGAACACGAAGCATCGACCAGCAGGGTGGGTGAAGATCAGATATTTTATCTGCAGCAGCGCGGCATGGATGAAGACGATGCCATTTCACTCATCGTTAATGGATTCTGTAAAAAAGTACTGAAAGAATTGCCCATGGAATTTGCGGTTGAAGCGGATAAACTGTTGAGCATTAAACTTGAAGGTAGCGTAGGTTAGCCATTTTACATGCTGAATGCCAGCTGCTGCTTCATCTCATTTACATTCATTAGATTTTATTGAGATGATGCCCAGAGCTTACCGCTGCCTGAAAGCATTAAAATTCAATAATTAATAATTTAAAATTCAATAATTATTATAACGTGTTAGAAATTAAAAATTTACATGCTGTTGTTGAAGAAGATGGCACTGAGATTCTTAAGGGTGTCAATCTTAATATAAATGAAGGGGAAATTCACGCTATAATGGGTCCCAACGGAAGCGGTAAAAGCACGCTCGCTAAAGTTGTGGCCGGCCATGAAGATTATGAAGTTACCGAAGGTGATATCCTCTTCGACGGGGAGAGCATTTTGGATTTTGAACCTGACGAACGAGCACACCTGGGTATATTTCTTGCCTTTCAGTATCCGGTTGAGGTGCCCGGCGTTACTAATAAAACGCTTTTGCGCGAATCATATAATACGATTGCGGAAAAGCGCGGGCGTGAAGAACTTGATCCTCTTCAGTTTGAGGATTATGCTAAAGAGCGCCTCGAAGTTGTTGACATGAATCCTGAATTCCTTGAACGCAGCATTAATGCCGGGTTTTCGGGCGGTGAGAAGAAAAGAAATGAGATATTTCAGATGGCTGTCCTCGATCCCAGACTTTCTATTCTGGATGAGACGGATTCCGGCCTGGATATTGACGCTCTGAAAACGGTAGCCAAGGGTATAAACTATCTTGCTGACGATGACAATGCTGTTTGTCTGGTTACACACTACCAGCGTATTCTGGATTATGTTGTGCCTGACACCGTTCACGTAATGCTTGACGGTAAAATTGTTAAATCAGGTGATAAAGATCTTGCAGTTAAACTGGAGGATGAAGGCTATGACTGGTTGACTGATTTATCATCAGTATCGGTAAACGGAGAACAAAATTAAATTATGGCAACTTCTATCAGAGAAAGAAAGGATAATTTTCTTAACGATCTTATTGCTAAAGAGACATCACTGAACGGCAAGTCGGATACGATTAGAGAGCTGCGCCAAAAAGGGGCAGAGGAGGTAAAGAATACCGCTTTTCCGCATAGAAAAGACGAAGAATGGCGGTTCATCAACCTTCGTGATTTATATTCCGACTCTTATGTTCCCGCTTCACAGATTGAAGCGGACGTGCCGGATATAAGTGAATATTATATTCCTGAAAGTGAGGGCGCCCGCCTTGTTTTTGTAAATGGGCGTTTTTCGTCTGATCATTCATCTACGGATTCCCTTCCGTCGGAAGTTACGCTGGGTAATATTGCTGGGGTTGATGGAGATGAAAAGACGCTGGTTGATACGCATCTGCATGAGTATGGCGATTTTGAGGACGATATATTTACCTCTTTTAATACGGCATTACTCAATGACGGAGCCTTTATTCACGTACCCGAAGGAGTAAAAGTGGATACGCCCGTTCAGCTTCTTTTTGTGCAGACCGGGGCGGATGAACCCTATTTTACGACTTCCCGATGCCTCGTTTTGGCTGATAAAGATTCGGAACTTACGCTTGTTGAGGATCATGTGGGTCTTGGCGAAAATAAATATTTTAGCCTGCCGGTCGTAGAGCTGAATCTTGAACGCGATGCCTATGTCAAGCATACCAAAATTCAGCGTGAAAGTACTGAGGCCATTCACATTGCCCGGACTGCGGCTCACGTCAAACAACATGCCAATTACGAATCATATACCATCACCATTGGGGCCAAACTTTCGCGCAATGAGCCGCGAATAACGCAGTTAGAGGAAGAGGTCGAATTTACGGTTGACGGTCTCGTGCTGATTGACGGTGAGCAGGTTTCAGACACACACTCTGTGATGGATCACCGCTTTGCCCATGCAGACAGCCATCAATTGCATAAATGTGTGATCAACGGGCATGCTCATTCCGTCTTTAACGGCAAGATATTTGTCCGTCAGGGTGCCCAGAAAATCGACTCTTTCCAGGAAAATAGAAATTTACTGCTTTCCAGAAAGGGCTTGGTCAACACCAAGCCGCAGCTTGAAATATTTGCCGATGATGTGGTTTGTACGCACGGAGCAACCGTCGGACAACTCGAGGATGATCAGGTGTTTTATTTGAAAAGCAGGGGCCTCGGTGAAGAACAGGCCCGCGAGCTATTGACCTATGCCTTTGCACTCGAAACCATCGAAAATATTACCGTTGATTCGGTGCAGGAATTACTCGTTGATGAGGTGCACGATTACACGAGTCGCACGTTTGAAAATTAACCCGTAGATAGTAGATAGCAGACTAAATATGTCTGAAACATTGAATTCAATATCAAAAGCGGTCGATTTTGACGCGGTGCGCAAGGATTTTAGCGTGCTCGATCAGCAGATGAATGGCTATCCGCTGGCCTATTTGGATAATGCTGCTTCCAGTCAAATGCCGGCTCAGGTGGCAGATCGCATAGATTATTATCATCGTCACGAGCATACCAATGTTCACCGGGGAGTTCATCACCTAAGTCAGCATGCCACAGAAGCGTATGAAGAAACGAGGGAAAAAATACGCGATTTTATCAATGCTCGGCATAAACATGAAATAATATATACTACGGGAACAACGGATTCTATTAATCTCGTAGCCAACAGCTACGGCCGGCAGTTTTTCGAGGAAGATGCCGAGATTATCCTGACGGAGGTTGAACATCATGCGAATATTGTCCCTTGGCAAATGATTGCCAATCAGACGGGTGCTGTTATTAAAGTGGCCCCGGTTGATGACGATGGAGCGATAATATGGAATGAATTTAAGTCATTGTTGAGTAAAAACACGGCCATGGTGGCGGTGGGACATGTATCCAATGCGCTGGGAACGATTCACCCGGTCAAAAAAATAATTGCTGAAGCACACAAATATGATGTCCCGGTTTTGGTTGACGGGGCACAGGCGGCGCCCCACATGTCTATCGACGTACAGGATCTTGACGTGGATTTTTATGCTTTTTCCGCTCATAAAATGTGTGGGCCAACCGGTTTTGGTATTCTTTACGGTAAGGAAAATTATCTGAACGAGATGCCACCATACCGGGGCGGGGGCGATATGATTGATAAAGTAAGTTTTAAAGAAACGACGTATGATAAATTGCCCCATAAGTTTGAGGCTGGAACACCTCCCATTGCCGCTGGCATTGGCCTCGGAGCAGCCGTTGATTACTTGAATGATATTGGCATGAAAAATATCGCCAGGCGCGAACATGAATTGCTTGGGTATGCCACGGAGCAGCTTTCAAAAATAGAGGGGTTGCGTATTATTGGCACCGCCGATCATAAGGCGTCGGTTATATCTTTCGTTTTTGATGATATTCATGCTCATGATGTGGGTACCATTCTGGATAAGCAGGGAGTAGCAATTCGAACGGGACATCATTGCGCACAACCTGCCATGCGACGTTTTAATGTACCCGCAACGGCCCGGGCTTCTTTGTCATTTTATAATACAGAACAAGATATAGATCAGCTGGTTGAGGGATTACGCACCGTAAAAGAATTTTTCTGAAATTCGCTATTTAACTATGGTGCCTAAATTTCAGATTGTAATTTATGGTTTAACTGCCGAATTTCGTACAATTACAAGAAACTAAATCCTGTTTACATTCGTTTTCAAAATTGAATAAGTACAAATAAAAACTCTTGCAATATGCCTAAGATCAAAGAAATAGAGCGAACACCAAATCCTGACGCAATGCGTTTTGTGCTTGGAACTCCACTGACAAATGGAGTTACCAAATCATACGAAAGTGTGGATGAGGTTGAAAATGACAGCTTGGCCGAGTCACTATTCGCCATAGATCATGTTATAAGTGTTTACTATGTGAACCAGTATGTTACGGTTACGCAAGACGGCGAAGCTGTATGGTCAGAACTGCTTCGAAAATTGGCTCCGCCGATTCGTGAAGCAGAGGCTCAGTCAAATATAGAGGAAGATGATGAAGTCCATGCTACCAAAGAAGTTCAGGAGACAGATGACGAACGTCTGATTGAAATCAATAAAATGCTGGACGAACAAGTTCGCCCATACTTATTGGCTGATGGTGGTGGATTGAAAATCCTTGGTTTGAAAGACAATCGCTTAAAAGTTCACTACCAGGGCGCATGCGGTACCTGCCCGACAGCCACATCGGGTACGCTGTATGCTATTGAAAGTATGGTTAAACGTGTTGATCCGAACATAGAAATTGTTTCTGTTTAATCGGAACTTAGGACAAATGCATTATGTCTATTACTGTAAGTGATCGGGCTGCTCAGCGAATTCATCAATTGCAGAGCGAACATAATTTCGATGACGATGTTAAATTGCGAGTCGGCGTGGTAAGCGGCGGCTGTTCCGGTCTTACCTATGAACTTGATTTTGATGAGGGGGAACCGGACGAGTCTCAAAAAGATCAGCTTTTTGAGGACAACGGCATTAAACTCATCGTTGATATGCGCAGTTTTCTGTACTTGTCAGGTACAGAACTGGATTATACCGAAGGGCTTGAGGGCGAAGGCTTTCATTTTCATAATCCAAATGCCAACCGGACGTGCTCTTGTGGTGAATCTTTTTCAGTTTAAAGTATTTATCGTATTATGGCATCTTCTCAGGCAACAAAAGACGGACCTATTGTCAATAAAATCCAGCAATCGAAGAAACTTGTAACGCTTGATTTACAGGAATACTTTGATGAAACGCCTATAGCTGAGCTTGACCTGAAAAATTTTCTTTATGAGGAACTTATCCTTAAAGAAGAAAATTACAGGCAGGCTTTGGAGGAACACGACTGGGAGCAATATCAAGATAAGTATCTTGCCGTTTTCTGCTCCACAGATGCAATTATTTCCAAATGGGCTTATATGCTTGTGGCCCAGTATGCTGTGCCGTTTGTTAAAGATGTTTTCAAGGGCGATACTTCTGTCGTTCGCGATGAATTATATCGTCGCAGTCTCGAAAATATAGACTGGAAAGAATATGAGGATAAATTTGTTATTCTTAAAGGATGCAGCGACAGTGAGAAGCCGGTGCCAGAGAGCGCCTATCTTTATGCGACGAAAAAACTGGTACCGCATGTTAAAAAATTGATGTACGGGGAAGCCTGCTCTAACGTACCGGTTTATCGACAGCGGTAGTTTTAATGGTTCGATAATTTCCAAAGCTGATAATTTTTATAGGAGAGCAGTATTTGGCTTCCGCTATTTATTCATACAGTAAATACAGAAGACTGTTTTAAAATAATGACCAATTCTGAAATCCATGCGCTGGTAACGGGCGCATCGCGGGGCATTGGAAAGCATATTACGGAAAAATTATTGGATCAGGGGGCAACCGTTATTGGGACGAGACATAACTCACCCTTTCCCGAGAAATTTTCAGACAATGAGCATTTTGAATCGCTGTCTGTCGATTTAGCTGATCCCATTCAGGCAGAAAAAGTACTCAAACCCATATTCAATCGCTCTAAATCGCCCAATGTGCTTATAAATAATGCGGGCATTTTTGAAGAAGCCGGCATGGACAAGGACGATGAGGCATGGCTGCAAACATGGGATAAAACACAGCAGGTGAACCTTCGTGCCCCGGCTCTTTTATCAAAATGGGCTTTAAACCGCTGGCAAAAGGAGGACGGAGGTATTCTCATAAATATTGCCTCACGGGCAGCCTATCGGGGCGACACCCAGGAATATGCAGCCTACGCTGCTTCGAAAGGCGGTTTGGTAGCCTTTACGAAGAGCATAGCCCGGGATTTTGGCAAACATGGAATTGTTGCTTATTCTATCGCTCCGGGATTTATCAAAACAGATATGGCTCTGGAATCAACAGATGTTTATGGTGAAGAATATTTAACAGAGGGCATGGCGTTTGATGAAATCACATCACCCGAAGAGGTGGCTGAGCTCGGTGTCTTTTTATCAACCGGCAAGGTAAAACACATGACCGGCGCTACCTTTCATATTAATGGCGGATCGTATATGATTTAGCGTTCATTTTCCGATATCATTTTTGCGCCTCCCGTACTGCATTTTGTAATTCCTGGTAAGACAGCTCACCCGAATAGAATTTCCGATTAATGATGATAGTGGGAGTTTGTCTCAAGCCAACGGAAATTCCCAGTCTCATATCCTTTTGAATTTTATTATTCAGCGACTTTCTGTGGACATACTGATGTAAGGCTTTCAAATTTTTTACTCCGGCCAGTTTCGCGAGGCTGTCCCAGGGTTGAGAGGAAAATTTATCCTGATTCTTATATAAAAGCTTTACAAAGGTTTCAAAGTCTCCATAATGGGCAACGCCATCTGCTTGTTTGGCTGCCTCTCTGGCCCACCGGTGTTGGGGCAGGGGAAAATAAATGATAATTACACGCAACTGATGCGGATGCTTTTTTAGATATTTGGTAAGCGTCTGCTCGAATTTTGCGCAGTGAGGGCATTGAAAATCACTGAATTCCACCAGCGTGACGGGGGCATTGGAGGAGCCTGCCAGCATGCGTCCATGATTCACCAAGGTTCTCCATTTTTGAATCGCAATTTCCTTTTGTGGTTGTTTGGATCGCTTAGGTACAAGTTGTGCTTTAGCCGAATTTAGATGAATAACAAAAATTAAAACGGTTGCCCATAAAGTAAAATAGCAAGTTTTCATTTTATAATATGTTGGCTTAAATTAAATCAAAATGATTATTATTAAAATAATGTGAGTTGAAGTTAGGTCTTGCAAGCGGGCTGTGATAGAAGCTGCTTCACCGAGATAGTACCTCTGTGGATCTCTGTGTTTTCTCAGCAGAACTTTGTGTAAAGTAATAGAACACTTATTTACGCTTATTCTCGCTCCATCCAGCAGTTTTTTTATATTTGGCTCATGTTATTCTAAATAATTATTAAGTGTGAATCCAGTGTCTCTAAATAAAAAATTACTTCATATCATACAACAATTTTTAGCACTGGTAATATTGTCGTCCCTAATATTTCCTTCTTTTGCTTATTGTCAGGCACAAAGTGATAGTTTACAAACCGCTCCGACAAATAAGCCAAACCCCTTCCGCCCCCAATTTCATTTTACTCCAGCTAAAAACTGGACCAATGATCCCAATGGGCTTGTTTATTTTGATGGGGAATATCATCTCTTTTTTCAATATAATCCTTTTGGCAATAAATGGGGACACATGAGCTGGGGCCATGCTGTTTCTTCCGATATGATACATTGGAAACAGCTTCCCGTAGCCATTCCTGAAGCCAACAATGAGATGATCTTTTCCGGCAGTGCCGTCGTCGATTCCAATAACACCAGCGGTTTTGGTAAAAATGGTAAAATTCCCATGGTTGCTATTTATGCGGGTTATAACACAAAGACCCATATTCAGGATCAGCGATTAGCCTATAGTCTTGATCACGGACATACCTGGACCAAATTCAAGGGTAACCCGGTTATCACTTTGCATTCCAAAAACTTCCGGGATCCCAAAGTCTTTTGGTATGCTCCGGATAAAGAATGGATCATGGTCGTGGCTCTCTCGGCGCAGCATAAAGTCAGATTTTATCGGTCTCCCGATTTGATACATTGGAAAAAGTTGAGCGATTTCGGACCCCAGGGAGCCACCGAAGGAAACTGGGAATGCCCTATATTGAGCAAGGTTCATGTGAAAAATGAACCATCTCAGAAAAAGTGGGTGCTTGAAATTTCAGGCAAAATAGATAGCGTTCAAAATGGGCTATATTTTGTAGGCAATTTCAATGGTAAAACATTTATCCCCGATCCGGCATTTAAAGATAATCCTCATCGGGTTGATTATGGCATGGATTTTTATGCTGCTACTTCCTGGGCCAATATCCCCGCCAGCGACGGGCGTACCCTGTGGCTGGCCTGGATGGACAACTGGCAATATGCACAGCAAGCTCCTACACATCCGTTCAGGGGAATGATGACCGTTCCGCGAAGTATTACGCTTCAAAAAGGTGACGACAGCTATTATTTATTGCAAAATCCAGTGAAAGAATTGCATTCATTGCGAGGTCAGCACTTTCATTTCTCAAATCTTGCCATTCATTCCGGAAAACTTTCTCTCAGTAAAAAAGGTATAACCGGTACCTCAGTAGAAATTCAAGCCACTTTGAAACCGAGTACGGCAAAAAAAATCGGTTTCATCGTTCGAAAAGGGAAAAATCAACAAACCGTCATCGGATATAAACCCAACCAAAACGAGCTCTACGTAAATAGAACTCATTCTGGCAGGGATCAGTTTAGCAAGGCTTTTCCCGGAGGCATACAGTCAGCGCCACTCCGGCTCGAAAATGGTCTGATTCATTTGCATATCCTGGTGGATCGAAGTTCGGTTGAAGTTTTTGCCAATGAGGGAAAAAGAGTCATAACGGATGATATTTACCCCCGGCTAAGCTCAGACGGACTGCAATTATTTGCTCGGGGTGGCACCCTTAAAATTTCTTCTCTTGATATTTGGAAATTACATTCTTATCGGAAATAACCTCATATCCTTATGACCCGCGATATTAACAATGAAATCATTTGTGTCGGTGAAATTTTGTGGGATGGTTTGCCTTCAGGGCTCTATCTGGGTGGGGCTCCGCTGAATGTGTGTCTTCACTTGCACAATTTAGGCGAACAAAGTACTATTTTTAGTCGGGTAGGGGATGATCGTTTGGGAAAGGAGGCATTGCGGCGACTCAGAGCAAAAGGACTGTCAACCGAACTTATACAGATTGATAATAAACGGGAGACCGGTTTTGTTGCCGTTGAGCTGGATAGGACAGGCGATCCGAATTATCAATTCATAGAGCCAACCGCCTGGGATTATATAAGTCCAAAGAATGCTCTTTACAAACGCTTGGATAAAGCGTGGGGCATCGTATTTGGCAGTTTGGCTCAACGCAACGGCAGAAGTCGAAATACCATTCAGCAGTTATTAAATAGTGATTGCCACAAAGTATTTGATGTTAATTTGCGAGCGCCTCATTTTAATCGTGATATTATAGAAACTTCCCTCTATGCAGCTGATATTCTTAAAATAAATGAATCAGAGTTGGAACAATTATACGAATGGTTCAAAATTACAAAATCATCCGAAGGATCCGTCCGAATGCTGGCGCAAAAATTTGACTGTCCGGTGATTGCAGTTACAAGAGGTGCGGAGGGAGCTGAGCTACTGTATCATGATTCCTGGTTTAGTTGCCCGTCCCATGAAGTCAATGTGGCCGATACAGTTGGGGCAGGGGACGCCTTTACCGCCGCTCTGTTGTCTGGGATTAAATCTGGTAAAACGGGGAAAGAGATTATTGCTTTTGCGAATGCTGCCGGCGCTTATGTTGCCTCAAAAAACGGTGCAATTCCCGCGTACGATACACAAGAAATTAAAGCTATATCCAATTCAAAAATGATTTAAAAAAGAGAGGAAGTTATTATGGTTTTTTCCTCTCCAATCGAAAATCAGAATTTTATGATTTGTATCTCAAACTCACGCAAAATTTTTAAATTGAATTAAATATGACAGAAGATATATCGGACAACAGCTCTGATCTGAAACTTCGCTTTGCAGAAGAAAAAGATCTTTTAACTATTTTAAAATTTATAGAAGAATTGGCAGCCTATGAAAAACTTTCGGATCAGGTAGTGGCCAATGAAAAGCAATTGAGAGAATATTTATTTGGTAAAAAAACCTATGCAGAAGTTATTTTGGCCGAATACAATCAAAAGCCTGTAGGTTTTGCACTTTTTTTCCATAATTTCTCAACTTTCTTGGGCAAACCGGGATTGTACCTTGAGGATCTTTATGTAAAAGAGAGCTACCGGCATGAAGGGTTCGGCACCGAAATATTAAAATATTTGGCTCAAATAGCGGTAGAACGAGACTGTGGTCGCTTTGAATGGGCGGTGTTAGACTGGAATGAGCCGGCTATAGACTTCTATGAAGCAATAGGAGCCAAACCATTGAATGACTGGACAACCTATCGACTAACGGGGGAGGCCCTTAAGAATTTGGCCAAAAATTCGTAATAAAGAACTGCCGCAAAACCTTTTTATTTGTTCGAATAATGAAGAGGAGATGTGTTTAAAAGCACCTCCTCTAATCAATAAATTAACTTGTTTGGGCAACAATTCCCTTTTGAACGCTCTTGACCTGCTCTATGATGCCATCCGGACCAATGCCAATTTCATCATGAAGCTGCCGCTGCGTGCCATGTTCAATAACCCGATCCGGGATACCCATAATTGTTACAGGTACGCGAGAGGGTTTATCCGATAGATATTCGGCAACGGCCCCGCCAAAACCACCGAGTACAGTACCGTCCTCGATTGTTATGATTCGCTCATACGAATGACAAACCTGATCAATTAATTCGGTATCCAACGGTTTGGCAAACCGCATATTATAGTGTCCAACGTTGATACCCTCTTCTTCGAGTCTATCCGCTGCCTCAATTACGTAATTGCCAATGGGGCTAAAACTAAGAATCGCTATTTCATCGCCCTCGCGCAGGCATTCTCCTTTTCCTATTTCTACGGAGTGAAATTCATCGCGCATTTCCATACCCGTTGCCTCTCCGCGGGGATAGCGAATAGCCCATGGCGATTCTTCATATTTAGATGCAGTGTACATAAGATCGCGCAGTCCCTGTTCATTGAGGGGAGAAGACACAATCATATTCGGTACATTACGGAGATATGAAATATCATAAGCTCCATGGTGGGTACGTCCATCAGCCCCGACCAGTCCGGCACGATCAATACAAAATACGACAGGCAGATTTTGAATAGCGACATCGTGAATTACCTGGTCATAAGCCCGTTGCAAGAAGGTGGAATAGATGGCGGCAAATGCTTTTTTGCCTTCAGTAGCCAGGCCGGCTGCAAATGTGATGGAGTGTTGTTCCGCAATACCTACATCGAAGGCCCGTTCCGGAAATGCTTTCATGAGCGGCCAGAGGCTGGATCCGCTGGGCATCGCCGGGGTAATACCGACAATACGATCATCTTCCTCAGCCAATTCGACAATAGCATCTCCAAAAACATGCTGATAACGCGGAATATCCGGACCGTTATCTTTTGCAAGCGATTCTCCGGTTATTTTATCGAATGGGCTGCTCTGTGAGTGCCATTTCGTTTGCTCTCTCTCCGCCGGGGCAAATCCTTTCCCCTTAACTGTAACGGCGTGCAACAGCTTTGGACCCGGAATATCCTTCAGATCATTGAGTGTACGACGGAGCGTATCGATATTATGTCCATCCACAGGGCCATAATACTTGAAACCCAGCGCCTGAAATAGTCCGCCGGGAGTGATAGCCGTACCAATAGCTTTTTCAAGCCTGGAGGCAACTTTCTGCATCTTCTCTCCGGCCGATTTAAACTGGCTGAGCATGTTATAGATCTCATCACGCAGTTTATTAAACGTTTTACTGGTTGCTATCTCAACCAAATATTCATTAAGAGCACCAACATTGGGATCTATAGACATATCATTATCATTAAGGATGACAATCATATCCTTATTGAGATACCCGGCATTATTGAGTCCCTCAAAAGCTAATCCCGCCGTCATGGCCCCGTCGCCGGTGATTGTAACGACGTGGTTATCGCCTCCGTCAAGATCGCGGGCTGTAGCCATTCCCAAAGCAGCAGAAATAGAAGTGCTTGAATGGCCAACACCAAAGGTATCATATTCACTTTCTTCCCGCTTTGGAAAACCAGCCAATCCTTTATATTTACGGTTCGTATGGAATTGAGGGCGCCGTCCGGTCAAAATTTTGTGTCCATAGGCTTGATGTCCAACATCCCATACCAGACGATCTCTGGGGGTATCGAATACGTAGTGCAGGGCCACAGTAAGTTCAACGGTGCCCAGACTTGCTCCAAAATGCCCGCCATGGACTGAGACCGTTTCAATAATATAATCTCTCAATTCATCACACAATTCAACCAGTTGATCCGGATCCAGTTTCTTTAAATCATCTGGCGAATGGATGGGTTCAAGTAAAGGGCCGGCACTAATTTCACTTTCCATAACGAACACCTTTTTTTAGTTAACATTAAATTTTTCTAATTAGTTCTCACGTTCTATCAATGAACTTGAAAAATCAGCTAATTCTTCTTTTCTATGCTCTGGACAATCGATCTTATTTAAATAAGTTAAAGCGATTTCAAAAAATTCACTAATTTTCTGTTCGGTTAGCTGCCTAATATGGAGTTCTTTATATAATTGGGTAACACGTTTTACTTTTTCTTCGTTGCTTAAATCACCATGTAACCACCCTTGAAGTTTTTTATTTTGTTCTGCATTAGCAAGTTCCATTGCTTTAATTAACAAATATGTTTTCTTATTTGCAATTATATCTCCGCCTACTTGCTTACCAAATTTACCAAAATCTCCGAAGACATCCAGAAGATCGTCTTTCAATTGAAAACCAAGTCCAATATTAATGCCAAAATTTTTAAGTGCTTCCGTATTTTCTACATTGGCACCACCTATTAAAGCTCCAAGCTGAAGTGAAAATCCCAGCACCGCAGCGGTTTTTAATCGAATCATTTTCAGATATTCCTCTTCACTTACCCTCTCGCGATTTTCGAAATCCATATCAAACTGCTGTCCTTCACAGACATCAATGGCACACTCATTAAAAAGCATGATGACATCCTTTATAAGCGGTTCATTTACCTGCATAAGATAATGATAGGCCTTAAACAAAATGGTATCTCCGGAAAGGATGGCGACATTTTGATTCCACTTCCGGTGAACCGTTTCCTGACCACGCCGCAGGGGGGCATTATCCATGATATCGTCGTGGATCAAGGTAAAGTTATGAAACAGCTCAATACCTATACCCGGCATCAAAGCATTCTCAGTCTCACCAGAAAAAAGGTAACAGCCAAAAAGTGTCAATAGTGGTCGCAAGCGCTTGCCACCGGTATTTAAAATATACCGAATTGGTTCATATAAAGTATCGGGACTATCCTGGAAATCGCCGTTAGTAATCAGTTCATTAATACGGTCTATATGTTTCTGTACATCTTTATTTAATGATTGAGTCGTATCATCTACGTTCATGAAAGGGGCAAGAGTTATTTTTGAAGTTTTATATTATCTGCCTGGCGATTCAAATAGGGTAATATAATTTGAGCCATTTTACTCAGTGACTTTTGAGCTTTGTTAAAATTATAAGAAAGGCTGATCATTGGCAACCAATCTTTCGGTTCTAATATTGCATCACTCAAAATTCCCAAAGTGTTTGGCGTGCCATCATTTACATTATTCTTAATTGCCCGGGGAATCTGCATTTCAGCCGAATCAGACACGGATCGAATGGCCAGGAATGGAATATCATGTTCTTTGGCTACTCTGGCAACAGCTGCAGTCTCCATATCCGCTATCCTGGCGTTTGTACGGGCTGCCAAAGTCGTCTTTTGTGATGTATTGGCAAGTATTTCGTCCGTTTCACAAATGGTATCGTGCACGAACATACCATCAAGCGGCAGTTCGTTGAATAAATGTTCTCTCAACCTACGGTCCGTTTCAAAAATATCCTGTTCGGTAGTCAGTACTTTATCCGGGATTGCTATTGTTCCCGGGGCAATATCGGGAGTCAGGGCCGTAGCCGTACCCCAGCTGATTAAAATATTGGCTCCGTGGTTGATAAGGCGTTCGGCTGCCTTTTTTGCATTCTTAGCTCCGACGCCGGACTGTCCGATCAATATCCGTTCAGAGTGATGAATAATTTCACTGCCGGCTTTATGATGATTGCCAAGCGTCTGCAATTCACGGGGGAGGGCTACGACAATACCAATTTTATTTTTGGACGTCTTATCCTGCACATTGGAGATTAATTTTTCATCATCTATTTTACGTTGATATTTAGCCAGCGCCCAGAGTGGAAAGAATTTTGTATACCCGTGATATTTCAAATAGAAAACCCGGGGGAAACCGGGAGCCGTGAATTCCGGATCGCTCCAGAATCCATCTTCTTCCTGGGTTGACAGTAGAAAATCAATACCCCTTCTGACAGCTTCAGAGTCCACCTCGCCGGCTGCAATCAGTCCCATTACAGCCCACGCTGTCTGGAAGGAAGTGCTGCGATCTGCTTCACCACGGGTTTCTGGATCATGGTAACTCCAGTTATCCTCTCCCCAGCCGCCGTCTTCACGCTGTTTCCGTTTCAGCCAGGCAACGGCCCGCTGAATTTCCGGCTCTTCCGGAGGAATGTCGGCGGACTCACAGGCAATCAGTACCGACCAGGTCCCATAAATATAATTTGTTCCCCAGCGTCCAAACCAGGAACCATCTTCTTCCTGTACCTCAAATAAATAATCAAGGCAGCGGTTTAACGGCTCACGAAACTCCGGATATTCATTTTCCAGTTGACCGAAAAGCATTGCGCAGCGGGCACTTACATCCGCAGTAGGAGGGTCCAGCAAGGCCCCGTGATCTGCAAATGGTATCTCGTTTAAATAGTAGTAGGTGTTGTCATATTCAAATGCCGCAAACCCGCCATTACTGGATTGCATGCCTTTCAGCCAGCGGGCCGCACGCAAAATATTGTCCTTGTACTTCTCCGAATCGATAGAATGCAACACAAAAGCGGCGAATGCCGTATCGTCAAGATCCGGATAGTAATCGTTGCGAAACTGAAACGGCCAGCTGCCACCTTGCAAATCGGGGCGGTCATTTCGCCAGTCACCGGGCTCATCCGTTAACTGTTTGTTAGCCAGCCACTCGGTTGCATTGACGAGGGCTTGTTCTTGATCCTGGTCTGCGATGCCTGTTTCCTGTATGGCGCCTGCAGATAAAATGGTGTCCCAGATGGGAGACAGGCAGGGCTGACAATAGGCCTCATCTTCTCTGACAACCAATAATTTTTGAAGTGCTTTTTTAGCAGTTTTCCGGTGGGGATGATCTTCGGGATAACCCAGCAAATCGAGGGCTTCATACGCATTAACCATCGCTGGAAAAATTGCTCCAAGTCCATCTTCACCGTTGAGGCGAGCCACAAACCACTCTTCCGCTTTCTTTATTGCATGTTCTCTGAAGCGGTTGGGGATATATGGCTCAAGTTTCAGGCCAATTCGTTCAAGGCCAAAAATAAAACGATTTGTCATAGAACGAATTTTAAAATAGTCGTCCTCTTTTTCAGGCTGAACTAAAAAAAGCTCCTGAACCCCGACATTATGCGGATTACGAGCTTTGGCTCTCAGGCTATATAAAATGAACAACGGAACCATAACGGTTCTTGACCAGTAGGAAACCTTTTGCAGGTGGAGAGGAAACCAGTCGGGAAAGGTCATAATCTCCACTGGAATAAACGGGACCGCGCGCCAGGGAATTTGTTCGAAAAGCGCCAGGGCGATACGTGTAAAAACATTGGATTTGGCCGCACCTCCCATGGAAAGAATGAGTTCCCTGGCCTTGGTCATATGAGGCGCATCAATATCATCTCCGGCCATTTTAAGCGCATAATATGCTTTGACTGAACAGCTCAAATCGGATTTCCCTCCATAATAAAGGGGCCACCCGCCGGCTTCATTCTGATGACGCCGCAAATAGACAGCAATTTTTTCCTGCAATTCCTCGTCAATTTCATCCATGTAGTGCATCATCATGATGTATTCAGCGGGAATCGTGCAGTCGGCTTCAAGTTCATAAAACCAATATCCGTCTTCATGCTGATCAGAAAGGAGGGAAGATCTTGCTTTTTTTATTGCTTGGTCGAGATGTGTTTGCTTATCGTTGTTTTCGCTTATTGAGGTTGCCTTTTTAGGAGAATGCTTCTTTTCCATTTTAAAGTTTGATCTTCGTTCTAAAACACAGTTAAGCTTATTTTCTGGGATCAGGAAGCCCCCAGCGGGTGGCGTCAAATAACAACTTTAAGAGACGATTGCTTCCGACCGTAATATTTGTAAATAAAATTGTTGCTTTTACACTTTTCCGCGAAATTTTTACCTCATCACCATTTGTATATTCTAAATTTTTATGAATTTTCTTTATGGTTAATATAGCCATTCCGACAGCCCAATAACAAAAACGGCGAATACCCTTTTCCTCAGCTGGAATGAGTAAAATATAACTCATTGCATCCTGCAGGTGTCCATGGGTAACCCCGATCAGTTCATCAATACCTTCTTTAAAATCTTCGGTTGATTTTCCCTGTTCTAAATTTGCCAGGTCATTTTCAAAATAGTTTCTGGGTAGCCAGCACGCCGATCGGTCATAATCCTCCCACACGTCCTTCAGGATGTTTGTCATTTGCAATCCCTGACCAAATGAAACCGCAAGATCCATCAATTCATCATGATTTTCGTTAATCGCAGGGGAATAAATACAAAAAAGTTCCGTCAGCATTTCACCTACAACCCCAGCAACGTAATAGCAGTATTTGTTAACATCCTGCAGATTTCGCAACCCATGCTTTGAACCCTGTTGCTGAAAGAACGCCATGCCATCTGCCATGATGCGAATACACCGTTCCATCGCTTTTTGCTGTCGTTCATTAAATTGATGGGTGATATTGATGACCCTGTCTGTCAACAGAATTAGCTCTTTTTCCGTTTCCAGGGTTTCATTAGAAAGATAAGGAGCCAAGTCACGGCTAAATTGTACCGGGTCCTCCGTCCCTGAAACAACATCTATAAAGCGACTGCAAAAGTTTTCTTTCTGCGACAGCGTTAAATTTGGCTCATCTTCAACGGTATCCACAATTCGGCAGAGCAGGTAAGCATTAGAAACAACACGAATAAGCGGATCTGGAAGCTCCGGTATAGTAAGAGCAAAAGTGCGTGATACGTTTTCTAATAAATAAGACTGGAGTTCTGTATCGGAATAATTTTCACGGAAGTTTTTAATTCTTTGTGATGAATAAGATAAATTGCTTATACCATCTTTGTCATTGGATTTAGAAACGGTATTTGTATTGCTATTGCTTTTTTTATCTTTCATATAGTTAATTATGATAAACTATTATAGTATGAACAATGAAATCCTTTTTATTAATAACATGTTGGCAGTGAAAATTACTGATATTTTAAATTATACTCATGTATTTGCGTACAACATTAAAGATGATTGCTGATTTTCCAACATATCCCTGATATTTAATTGCTATGAATAATTAGTTCCCCTCGTTTTTTAACACCATTCCACTTATAAATTATTTCTCCTTTTAAAGCGAACAAAATAGGCTATATAGAGAAAAATGCAAGTTATATATATTCATTATCTATTAATAAATATAAAATTTTGATAGAGGTTGGAAAATGGTGATATTTGGAATAGATGTCAAAAGGTGAAAATTTAAGTGTGTATATATATTGTAGGATTATTTGAATTAATTTTCAATTCTTATCTTAATTGAGATTAAATCAAAAAAAATGTTCCGCGCACGAATGATTTTGAATTACGAATAGTTATGGAAATAGCTAAAAAAAAATATTCTTTCTAATTTAAAACTTTAAAACTATGGGTG
Source organism: Balneolaceae bacterium (assembly GCA_035638715.1). Lineage (GTDB taxonomy): Bacteria > Bacteroidota > Rhodothermia > Balneolales > Balneolaceae > SMO-BIN1. Next base: position 20,897 of record DASQZL010000110.1, on the reverse strand, counting down.
TATCATTCAGGCAAACGTTTAAAATGGCAAAATACATTCTCGGAAAGAAATTAAAGGGGGAGGATAAGTATCCATTGACACTGATGCTTGAACCCTTGTTCCAGTGTAATTTGTCATGTTCCGGGTGTGGGAAGATTGCTTATCCCAAAGAGATATTGAAAAAACGCATGAGCGTGGAAGATGCCTTGTCAGCAGTTGATGAGTGCGGGGCGCCTATGGTAGCTATTCCCGGCGGAGAACCGCTTATCCATAAAGAGATTGATAAAATTGTTCAGGGTATTATCGATCGGAAAAAATTTGTATCGGTATGTACGAATGCCGTGCTGCTTAAAAAGAAACTGGACCTTTTTGAGCCTTCTCCTTATTTAACATTCACCATTCACCTTGATGGCCTGAGAAAAGAACATGACAAGGCTGTAGAGCGTGAAGGAGTTTTTGACCGGGCTGTTGAGGCAATTAAGATGGCCAAGGGAAGAGGGTTTAATGTCGATATCAATTGCACCCTGTTTGATAATGCAGAACCTGAACGGGTAGCTGATTTCTTCGATTTTGTTGAGGATATTGGCGTAGACGGCATTGATGTTTCTCCTGGATACAGCTATGAATTTGCTCCCGATCAAGACAGTTTTCTGGGCAGAGATAAAACGAAAAATCTGTTCAGAGAAATTTTCAGGGAACAAGAAGAGCGGGGCAGTAGGTGGTCATTTAATCACAGCAGCCTGTTTCTGGATTTTCTGGCCGGGAACCAACAGTATCAATGCACGCCCTGGAGTATGCCCACTTATAACATTTTCGGATGGCAACGCCCCTGCTACCTGTTGGTAAATGAAGGCTATGCTCAAAGCTTCGAAGAATTAATGGAGGAAACCGACTGGGAGAAATGGGGCACCGGTCGCAATCCAAAGTGCGATAATTGCATGGCTCATTGCGGTTATGAAGGAACAGCCGCCGAGGACGCCTTCTCGCACCCGCTTAAAGCACTGAAAAAATCCATTACCGGGCCTAAGACAGAAGGCGAAATGGCTCCTGATATTCCACGTCAATACGAGTGGGAAGACTTTGCCAAGGAGTCTAATCCGCTGAAACCCACTGCTTATAAAGAGGCACTCGAAGAAAAAGAAAAAAAGAAGGATAAAGAAGCAGAAGCAATAGCATAAAATTAATATTACTGAAAGGCCCGATAACAAATCTTATCGGGCCTTTTTTATTTTGTATATACTTGCTATATGCTTATCTCAACACTGCCAATCGTTTCGCTGGTCATCTGGGTTATCATATTAGTGCTTCCCTGGCAGCCATGGCGAACGAAAGAAAGCTGGGAGTCAACCGATGATAAAAGTAATCTCGTTGATTTAAGTGATGTAACCGTGCTTATACCCGCCAGAAATGAGTCTGAGGTCATCAATCAAACCATTTCTGCAGTATGTCGACAGGGAAAAAATTTGAACATATTGGTCATCGATGATAATTCTGATGATGATACGGCCCGAATTGCAAAAGAAATTGGCGGCGATCATTTAACCATCATAAAAGGCAGCCGGCGGCCACAGGGATGGAGCGGTAAATTATGGGCTTTGGAGCAGGGTAGGAAACGCGTTAAAACTTCTTTTGTCATGCTCCTTGATGCCGATATTAAACTTAAACAAGGGGTGATTAGCGGCCTGCGAGAGCGACTGAAAAGTGAGCCGTATGCTTTTATTTCGCTCATGGCTATGCCTACATTTACCGGCTTTTGGGACAAATTACTGATGCCTGCATTCATATATTTTTTTAAGCTATTGTACCCGTTTAGGGTATCGAATTCTGATTCCGATCTTGTAGCTGCAGCCGCGGGAGGATGTATATTGACGAAGAAACAGGTGCTTGATGATATTGGCGGCTTTGCTTCTCTGAAAGATACATTAATTGACGATTGTACACTTGCCAGGCAGGTGAAAGATCAGGGGTATCGGACATGGCTTGGGTTGACCCACTCCGCACAAAGCATACGCCCCTATACCGGTTTAACCGAGCTATGGAATATGGTAGCACGTACGGCATATACACAGCTTAGCTATTCTATCACACTTTTGCTATTATGTACGTTATTAATGTTTTTTTCCTATGTACTTCCGATTGTCGGGGTATTTTTATTTTCGGGATACCTGCTTTGGGCATCGCTGGTCACCGTTTTAATTATGTTATGTACTTATCTACCCACTCTTTGGTATTACAACCTAAATTGGTCCTGGGCTATAGCTTTTCCTCTTACAGCTTCACTTTTTTTGGCCATGACATGGACCTCAGCCATACGTTACTGGCAGGGCGAACGAATGCGTTGGAGAGGACGGGTAGTTAAAAATGAAATTTAATTTTCCATATCGTCTTTTTAAAAATCTATTTTGAACGAGACGGACTGGAAAATAATTATATTATATCATTTAAATTAGCTCGGCTAATTGTTCTTTTAATTTGATAAAATTTATTTGAGAAACTTTATAATAAAAATAAATTTAGCTCGATTATATTATACATATTATTAATTTTTCCCACTAATTAATTTTTATGGCTATAACATTGTCATTGAGGCAGGAACTTATCGGAAATCTTGCCCGCTGGATATTTAGTCCGTTGGCGGGAACGGTTTACAGCGAATGGAAAAAGGTTCTAAAAAAATATGGCAACACTATTCCCCCGCGATATTGGCCCCGTACCGCCTTTACTACGACAATGAGTCTTATGAATACAGCACTTGCTCATTGGGAGCAAAAAAAATACCGATCGGATTTAGAATCGATTGAGGTTAAATCTCCCATTTTTATCATTGGCCATCATCGAAGCGGAACTACACATTTATGGCGACTGTTAACAAATGATAAACGATTTGTATATCCAACCGTCACCGAAACACTATTCCCTGAGACTTTATTAACATTCAAAAATATTGCCCATAAACTTGCCTCTTGGTTCAGCCCGGATGAACGCCCCCAGGATAAAGTAAAACATTCTGCTGATTCGCCGCTTGGCGAGGAGTGGGGACTCTGTTCCAGCACATTCTTATCGACCCACATGAGCCGCTATTTCCCTGAATTCCGTGATCATTTTAAATATATGCTAAGCCTTAAGGATGCCAGTAGCAATCAACGGACGAAATGGAAAAAAGCGCTTTATAAATTTGCTCAAAAACTGTTATATCGAAGTGATCCGGATGCTACAATACTTTTCAAGGCTCCGACTAATACGGCTAAGATTCAATTATTGCTTGAGGTTTTTCCGGACGCGCAGTTCATTCATATTTACAGAAACCCGTATCGCGTATATCAATCTACTATGAAGATGGAGCGGAAATCACTGCCGTACTGCTGTTATCAATCCAAGAACCTGCAGGGGTTGGAAGATTACGTCATTTGGCGATATAAAAAGATGTATCACACTTTTTTAAAAGATAAAGCATTGATACCGGAGGGTAATCTAACGCAGTTGGCTTATGAGGACCTCGTTCAGAATCGTGTTGCGGCAATTGAAAAAATTTATCACGATTTGGGATTGGAATCTTTTTCTGAAATTAAACCTGGCTTGCTGGAATATATCGAATCTATCGCTGACTATGAGACCAACAATTATCCCAGCCTGCCCAATGCCAAGAAAAGGAAAATTGCAGATGCCTGGGGCCATTGTTTTGATGCATTTGGATATGCTACAAAATTATATCCATTACAGCACGAGGAGGTCAAAAATACAGCCGTTTCGTGACAATTTTGAGATTCTTTAGCCTTTTATGAAAGAAAGGAGCTGTTAGCCTGAGTTTGGGATACATAACAGGCGCAATTCTTATATTCATCCTGTTAAACTTAATTCTGCTGTTCAATTCAACGGCATAATGTCTGCCGACTCCATAAAAACACACAGGAGTAGCCACGCCTCACTCAAGCAGAGAATTTTCATAGGTTTTTAAGACTTTCGCCCGCTACGGAAGATGGGGGACGGTTCAATAGATATTCCTATTACTCTGTATCAGGTAAATCATATCCCCATTTGTTTACATATTTGCCCCAATTTTCATTTACTTTTTCAAAATCCTCGGGGGCATACGAATAGGTGTTCTTGCGATAGTCAGCAATAGATTTTAAATATGCTTCAGTGCTGGACTTTGCCGCTTCCCAGCCGCCCGGTAAATTCAGCTGGTGATAAATTTTCTTAAGCACCTCTACCGGATTTTCGTCCAGTTTTTCATATTGTACTTCAACAAATTGATTTTCCGGCAAGTCATTTGTGTCTTCATACAATTTATTGAGCATTCTCGGGTAAGAATTTAAAATTACGGGTTCAATCTCCGCAGGGTCGTAGGCCTGCAGACCCAGTTCATCAATTATTTCAGGGTAGTAATACTTTGTTGACCGAAAAACCCGGTAGGGATTCCGATATATATGGATGAAGCGAGCGTTAGGCCAGAGATCGCGAAGCAGATGAATACGTGTTGTGTAAACGGGATTTTTTATCAGCAGGGGTTGCTTATCCTGATGGATGGCTACCTTGCCAATAAAATAGAGCATCGCGGATTTCCATTCTTCAATTTCATTATCAGAAACATCATCAAAAAAAACGCCCCGATTAAAATTTTTGCGGAAATTGGCAGGAAAGTAGAGAGCGTGAAAAACCGATAATTTCTGCAGGTTCGCTACCGGAATTTCATCCTCCTGTGGAGATTGGGGGTTAACAGCTACACGGTCAACGCCACGATCTTCGGGCAGCCCTTTTTGGAGCAACGGCTCAAACCATGTGCCAAGTGTTAACAACTCATCGGGCAGGCCGCTTCCGAGCGGGGTGATGATACCGAGGTCCGGCGACTGACCCAGTAAATTATGCAAATGGGTCGTTCCGGATCGCCAGTATCCGACAATAAAAACCGGGGGTTCCAAATTTTCTACCGCTTTTTTCCGGGATGCAATCCACCGGTCAATCATCGAAAAGGGGCTGCGTGCCAGTGCAGACCCCATAAAAGCCAGGACAAAAGGCCACTTAGAAGGTAGCACTCCCTGCTGTTGCGAAAACAGCTGAAAGAGATTTCCCAGCCTTGCCCCCATTAGTGGATGCTGTGATAATTCAGGTGACGGGAAGCGGAGATTTTCTTTCATTTTACCAGTAATTTTAGACAGGTTCGGCTATGAAACTTTTATCTGAAAATAATAAAAAAAACGGACTGATTAGAGATATCTTCGACTACAAATGCTGCAATTTTATTAAAATGAAAGTTTGCAGCTACTAAAAAGCTGAATATTCTGGATGATCTTTCAGGAAGGTACGAAACTGGCTGTATAATTGAAAAACAGAAATCGGATTCCAGAAAAAGTTGCACAAGCAATAATGATTTTTGTTATCTTTAATTCAATATATATCTTGTTTTTCAACCCTATTGAGGTAATTATATTTTATGAATAAATCCAGCACTGGCGGATTCGACTTAAAAAAACTGGTTGAGGAAAACCGCGACAAAAATTCTGATCTTTATAAAAAGCACGTCAACCCCGTATTTTCAAAAGTACTTAAAACTATCGGGTTCAACCGTAACTATGTAGAAGGGCGGGGAGCTTATCTCTGGGATGATAAAGGAGAAAAATATCTCGATTTTCTTTCCGGTTTTGGCATGTTCAATATGGGTCGCAATCATCCGGTCATAAAAGAGGTCATAAACGATTATCTCGAGCTTAACGATACCTGGAAATTGGCGATGGGGACCAATCCATTGACCGGCCTTCTTGCTGAAGCCCTGCTGGAGAAAGTTCCACATCTCGATAAAGTGTACTTCGGTAATTCCGGTACGGAATGCGTGGAAACAGCTTTAAAATTTTGTCGTGCAACGACCGGCAAAGAAAAAGTAGTGTACTGCGAACATGCCTTTCACGGACTCACTTACGGATCATTGTCGATTAATGGTTCGAGTAATTTTAAGGATGGATTCGTCAGCTTTCTGCCCGGTCCTGTAAATGTTCCGCTGAACAATCTGGATGCCCTTGAACGGGCATTTCAAAAAAATGACATCGCCGGCGTGATTTTAGAACCCATTCAGGGGAAAGGCGTTTACCCGGCTAACGCTGAATATATGCTGGGCGTCCAGAAATTGTGTAATAAGCATGATGCCGTTTTCATCATGGATGAAATTCAGACCGGTATGGGACGCACAGGAAAATTATTCTGTTATCAGCATGTACCGGACCTTGAACCTGATATGGTATTAGTCTCGAAATCGCTTTCCGGCGGCATGGTGCCCGTTGGTGCGGTGCTGATGCGGGATGAAATCTATCATTCGGTTTACTCAAGTATGGATCGGGGTAAAGTTCACTCATCAACCTTCGGAGGCGGAGGCCTGCCCATGGCCTGCGGTTTGGGAAGCCTGGCAGTAACCGAATCGGAAAACCTGCCGCAAAATGCTCAAAAAACCGGTGAATATATGCTTGAGAAGCTTCGCGCAATGATTCCAAAGTATGATTTCCTTAAGGAAGTCCGGGGCAAAGGGCTGATGATTGGTATTGAGTTTGGCAAACCCAAGGCCCTGCGCTACAGAGCGGCGTGGAAGATGATGCATCCGACGAATCAATCATTATTCCCGCAGGCCATTATCATGCCACTTATTGAAGATCATCACATTTTAACGCAGGTTGCAGCTCATAACGTTGACATCATAAAAATTCTCCCCCCGTTAATGATTAATAAAGGTGACGCTGACTGGTTCCTCGAAGCTTTTGAGGAAACCCTGGATGAAGTGCATAGTATTGGAGGCCCTATATGGACGACAGCCCGTCACTTAACCCGCTTTGCAGTGAGTGGTTAATTGCCTATTTTCCTTTACAGGTATATTTATTGATCATGCCATAAATAATGAGCAACCAACAACAAAGTCAGAACTCCGGACCATCCTGGAGCAGAATATCATCAGTAATTGGCGTAGCGGCGGGTATCATTATTCTGATCGTATTAATCTGGTGGACCGGCTTTTCCAAATTTTCCAAAGCTATTGCAAAGGGCGGACCTGCCTTATTACTGTTGGCCCTTTTTTATCCATTTGAATTGTGCTCCCGTGCTTACGGATGGAAATTTGTATTCCCCGGCAAGAATCTGCCCCGCGACAGCCTGTTTATCCGGGGATTCTGGTTTGCCCAGTCAATCAACCGGCTACTGCCGACAGCCACTATCGGTGGTATTTTCGTACGTGGTAGTTTTCTGAATAACAGAAATGTGGATAATACTACAACGATTTCATCCCTGATAGCAGATAAAACCGCTCACGCCGTTTCGACAATCGTTATTTTGATATTAGGGATGTTATTGATGTTAACGCAGTCGGTGAATGAAAAAATTTTAATTTTAATCCCTTCCATTTGTTTAATCCTTGCTGTAGGGACCTATTTTTTTATTCGCCTGCAGCGTTCATCCGGCGTTTCCAAAGTGCTTGAAAAATGGTCGGGAAAGGACGGTGGATTTTTATCCTCGGCCCGGGAAAAAGCAGATGAAATAGAACAGCACCTTGATGGGATTTACCGTCATCCCCGGAATTTTATCATTTCTGTTGTGATACGGGTTGCAGGCGATATTGCAATGGCAAGCGAAATTTGGTTCGCAGCGTGGCTGATGAATACCCCGATAAACATCATAGATGCCGTAACACTTCGGCTGATAACCTTTGGTGTTCGAAGTGCAGCTTTTGTTATTTGGGGTGGATTAGGCATACAGGAAAGTGTCTATGCTTTACTATCCGCTTTTATAGGGTTGTCACCCTCTGAACTCATTGCCATCTCGTTAGCTACACGGGTGCAGGAAATTATTACTGCCATCCCGGGAGTAGGTTTTTGGCTCGCCGAAGAAGGCTATCATGCTGTGCGGGTAAAACGCTCGGAATCATGACTGAACAGTGATATGTTGCACAGTAATATGAGGTATATTTCATAAAAGTCATTACAACTTATGAGTAATATCAAACAACGAAAAAAGGATCATGTTGACCTGACAGTGGGGGGCGATATGAATTATAAGCGTGATACAGGATTTGCCCATTATGATTTTGTTCATAATGCCCTCCCCGAAGTTGATATTGATAAAGTTTCAACTGAAGCCTCCTTCCTGGGACGAACTTATTCCTTCCCATTGTTTATTTCTTCGATGACCGGCGGCTATATAGACGGAACAGCCGTCAATGCGGTTTTGGCAGAATTTTGCGAAGCATACAATCTGCCATTTGGGGTGGGCAGCCAGCGTGTGATGCTGGAGGACGAAAGTACGATTGAGAGTTTCTCAATCGTCCGTGAAAAAGCTCCCACTGCTTTTATTGCCTCAAATATCGGTGGTGCACAGCTTATCGACGGGTTATCAAAAGAAAATCGTGAATTGCTTGTACAAAGTATTCGTGCTGATGCCATCATTGTTCACCTGAACCCGCTGCAGGAATTAATGCAGCCTGAAGGCGACCGGAATTTCAAAGGTATTGAAGATGGAATTCGTCAGCTTAAGGAGGAAAGCAATCTGCCTATTTTTGTGAAGGAAACCGGTGCAGGCATTTCGGGTGCCGTTGCTGAACGACTGCTTCAAAACAATGTTGATGTAATTGATATAGCCGGGGCAGGAGGGACGAGCTGGTCCAAGGTTGAAAACCGGCGCCCCTCCAATCAAAATCCGGATACGATGTTCGATGAATGGGGTATCCCAACAGCTGAAGCTCTCGAGCAAGTGGTGCAACTGAAAAATGAATATGAGTTTAGCGTTATTGCCTCCGGCGGTATCCGTAGTAGTTTTGATATTGCTAAAGCCTTTTGCCTGGGGGCAGACTTTTGTGCTGCTGCCGGGCCGATAATTAAAGCGGTGGACCAGGGAGGGTATGAAGGCTTGGAAAGTTTGGTTCAACGATGGAAACGCCAATTGAAAATTATTATGACGCTCCTCGGATGCAATTGCCTTGATGATTTGATTCCCGGGCACGTCCGGATGAAATCAAAACGAAGTTAGAAGAAGTTGAATAAAATTTTTTATATTAGTCGATTCGTGTTAATCAATATCATGCTGCAAATAATTTTAAAACGATTTTTATAAAAGACAGGTATATTGATAGTTTATATGCTCACAGAAGCAGCTTATTCGATTAAAATTTTATCCTTAAAAATACGTTATGTTATTGTTACATTAGTCCCCATACGATGATATACCATATTTAGGTCTTTTCTTAATATCGTTTTTAGCATTCATATCTAAATTATTTCTACTAAATTTTAAAAAAGAATATATTGATTTCTTCATTGCAAAAGCGTAACAACTGGAAACTGATTTTAGGTCTTTTGGCCTTAATTTTTTTATATACGGGTTGTTCCCATGAAGCCTTAATCAAACCGGGTGACTCCATCCAGGTTGCTTATCAAAAAGCATTCAAGATGTATCAGAGCAATCATTACCGTGATGCAGCAAAGGCATTTAAAACTGTTATTAATGCAGGACGGGGAACAAATTACGCTAAAAATGCGCATTATTATTTGGCAGATTCTTATTTTAAAAGTGATCAATATCTACTCGCAGCCAATGCTTATGATCGTTTTATTAATCTGTATCCAAAGTCTTCGCGGACGCAGCGGGCGTCTTTCATGGAAGCAAAAAGCTATTACAAATTAAGTCCGCGGTACAATATTGACCAGACCAATACGCACAAGGCCATACAGAAATTCAATCTTTTTATTTCGAAATATCCCAATTCTGACAGCGCCGATGTAGCGGGTAAATATGTAACAAAGATGCGCACAAAACTGGCACATAAGTACTATAACGCCGCACAGCTTTACCTGCGGTTGGATCAATATAAAGCTGCTATTATATATTACAATTTAACGGTCGACCAATATCCCGGCACATCGTGGGCCGAACAGGCGGTGGTGCGAAAAATAGCTGCCTATGTAGAATATGCGAGTCGAAGTGTGCCATCAAGTAAGCGGAAACGCTATAAGAAAGCTGTTGACGCCTACCAACAGTATTTGCAGTTATTTCCCAAGGGCAAGCATCGTGCCCAGGCTAAGAAAAATGTACAAAAAGCCAAGGCGGCATTGGCCGATCTAAAGCCGCAATCGGCTAAAAAAACGAGTTCGGTCAACTAACAATCATTTATGGAGGAAAAGCCACAGCGTATTGGCGTTTTTGGGGGGACTTTTAATCCTGTACACAACGGTCATGTTGCCATAGCAAAATCTTTTCTAAACAGTGATTATATTGATGCGCTTTGGATTTTATTAAATCCTTCTCCACCGCACAAGCCGGATGAAAAATTTGCGCCTTACCAGTTCCGGCTGAAAATGTTACAGGAAGCCTTTCAATCAATAGAACATACTCTTGTCAGTGATTTAGAGACCCGCCTGCCCCAACCGACTTATACCATTCAAACCATAACTTATTTGGAAAATTCGTATCCCGAACGGGAATTTTTCCTCTGTATAGGCCAGGATTCCTTCTATTCATTTCAGACATGGCACAAGTGGCGGGAAATTCTTGATCATTGTTTGCTGCTGGTTGCCAACCGACCGGATGTAGAGAAAGAAACGATCAATAAAAAACTCTTTAGCCATTCAATATTTATTGATCACGAACCGGTTCAGGTTTCCTCAACCGAAATACGACAAAGAGTGGCACAGGGAAAACCTATCGACCACCTGGTGCCTGCTCCCGTATTATCATTTATAAAAAAAGAAAATCTATATACCGATATCTAAATATGGCTCAAAACAGGAAAAAATTTTTACAGACGATTGCGGCCGGACTTGGAATGTCATTTTTAGGGGTGAGGCAGATATCAGCCAAAAATACATTCCAAAAATCTGTAACAAAGCCTAAAGCCCTTAAAAAGGGGGATACCATTGGGATGATTAGTCCGGGTTTCAGCCTGCCTCATGAAAGGCAATACGGAAAAATTGTTAAAAAGTTTGAGAGATTTGGTTTCAAGGTAAAAGTGGGAGCCCATGCACGCGATCATTATGGCTATTTTGCAGGAACGGATAAAAATAGGGCGTCAGATCTAAATAATATGTTTGCTGACACCTCTGTAGATGCTATCATACCATTCAGAGGGGGCTGGGGCTCCGATCGAATACTTCCTTATATTGATTTCGATCTTATTCGCCATCATCCCAAAATTCTACTTGGATTCAGTGATATCACCGCTCTTTTACTTTCGATTTATGCCAGGTCCGGACTGGTAACTTTTCACGGCCCGCTGGGCGAGTGGGAATTGACGCCTTTTAACAGAAGGTATTTCAAAAAAGCGCTAATGGATGCTCGTCCTTTCGTGATGAAAAATAAAGGATCGAGCAAAAATAATAATGCAGTTAAAACGCTTCGTAAAGGAACGGCTACAGGCACACTTTTGGGTGGAAATTTAACGGTGCTTACCTCTATGCTGGGTTCAGATTACCTGCCTGACTGGGAGAATGGCATCCTTTTTTTGGAGGATGTCGGAGAAGATATTTATCGCATTGACCGGATGCTCACACAGCTTCAGCTAAATGGGGTATTTGAAAAAATCAACGGTTTTGTATTTGGCAAATGTTCGGATTGTAAAATGAGCAAAGGACGCCATTTTACACTGAATCAAGTGTTGAGCCAGCATTTAAAAAAGTACGACATCCCGGCTTACTCCGGCGCAAATATTGGACATATAAAGAATATCTTCACGTTGCCCATAGGTGTCAAAGCGCAGATGGATTCAGGGCAGGGAATAATTAAAGTCTTAGAATCTCCCGTAAAACAGGCGGGGTGAATGATCCGACACTTGACTATTATTCCAACGTCAAATAAGTGATGCCCATCGTTCGATAACATTCGAGAGTAACGAACACCTTACCTGCCATTTTGCGCAAGCTTGGAATACTTTTTAGGCAGCGGTATTTTATAATCAATAAATACCTGTTTTTTGAGCCTGTTAAGCCATTTTTGCATGACTTTATACTGCTTTTGCTGAAGCGCACGATTTTTGATTGCTGAATAATCCTGTTTAAGGTTGGCGGTGTGCTCGGGAATGTCTTTATCCAAGCGGACAATACGGTAGGCTTGTTTATTCGTAATATTGTCATTTCCTTTACCCAGGGTAAATGGTTTTGGTTTGGATATGTCACCAACATTTTTCAGAAGCAGCACGATTCGATACAGCGACGGATCAAGCTGATCGAAGGTTAGAAGGCGATTTCCATTTTGGGGATTCAAAATACGACCGCCGCGAGGAGCCGTATTCGGATCATCAGACTCCTTTCTTGCAATTTGGGCAAAAGTGACATTGTCATTATTTAGAATACTGTCTCTAAGTTGGTTCAATTTATTGATCGCCGCCTGCTTATTATAGCTATTTTTGCTGATGGCGATTAGAATATTATTTGTATCAATTTTGTTTCCCCGGCGTTTGTTCAACCGAATAATATGAAACCCAAAGGGTGTTCGCACCACTTTTGAAACTTCTCCCGGTTTCAGCGCCGATGCAGCGGCAGCATAATTAGGGGTTAACTGGTTAATCGGATACATCGGAATTTCACCGCCATTCTTTGCAGAGGGCCCATCACTGTATTTTTTTGCCATTGCTTCAAAACTTTTGCCGTCATTTACGATTGAGTCTCTTATTTGTTCGGCCAGGTGACGTGCCTTGGCAATTGCGTGTTTCTTGGGAGGTGCAACAGCAACGATCTGAGATAAAGCCACTTTTTCCGGGACCGTAGGCAATGAATCCTTGGGAATACTGTTAAAGTAGGCCTTTACTTCTGGCCGCGTAATCTGAACATTTTGCATCTTTTTCTGGCGATATTTTTGGATAATCATCTGACGCCGATAATTATTACGCATGCTCGATCTGATTTCGGCCATCGTTTTTCCCATCTGTTTCTGAAGGGCAGATTTACTGCCAACCTGATTGATATATTGTTGAATCGTCTGGTTCACGCGCTGATTAACCTGGTCATCGGTGACCGTAACGGAGTCAATTTTGGCCTGATCCAGCAACACATAATTTTGCACCATACTTTGCAAAGCGGAATACCACATGCTTTTCTTAAATGATACATTTTGATTTTTTTGTTGCCGGAGTTGATATAGTTCCTGTTTAACCCGCTGGTCCACGTCTGATTTCAAAATAACGTGCGAATCTACCACAGCGACAATTTGATCGACCGGCTGGGGCTGGCTGCCTGTGGTATTTTGTGCCCGTAATCCCAAAATGGGCAGCAGAAAAAGTATTGTAGCAAATGCCGTGAAGCGAAAATCATTCATAAGCTTTAGTATTCGTAGAATCAATTTTACCATTTAATCGTGTTGAATCAACGTTATAAAGTTCAATTTGATTGTTGCGTTTCGCTTTAAAATAAAGGTTTTTTACGTACGAATCGTAGTATTCGCGCTGATTATCAAGTCTAAGCCATTCTTTTAGCTGACCGATGAACCATTCGGGATTAGCCGATTGTCCCTTTTCACGAACATCAACTATCTGTATAAACTGATAAACTCCGTTAAAGCGTTGTATGGGGGAAATTTGTCCGGAATCGAGCCGGCTGACATATTTCTTCATCTGTGGAAAATTATTAAAAAGAGAAGAAACCGGCCAAAATTTGGTCGATTTTTTGATCTTGTCTCCCGGATTTATGCTGAAATTGCGGGCGACTTCAACCCAGGATGAATCATCTCTGAGCTGATTCCGTGCCTGCCGGGCGGTGCTGAGATAATGAGTGGCGACCTGTCTAAATTTTACAAATCGTTGTTTCAGAATAAGCTTTTTATGATGCCGGTGATAATAATTTATTGCGGCAGAATCACTGACGGCTGTTTTCTTTTTATGTTTGGACAATACCGCTTTTTTTAAAGCATCCAGCAAAACTTCCTGTCGGGCTTCGGCCAGCCGCTGTTTAACTTTCTTCTGGTTTGCCAGATTTTTTTTATGTGCTTCCTGCAGTTCCAATTGCCGGTTAATCCAGTGTTTCCGATATTTTTTAAGGGCCTGAACCGGATTATTTTTGTAAGCATAATCCGGAATTTTGGATTTAGCCTCACTTACAGTCAAATAAGATGAACCAACCCGTGCAAGATACATTGGCCCGTTCTTTCCATTGGTATGATTGTGTGAGCAACCGGTAAGAATTACGGCGCCAATACAGAGCATTATTAATCCTAATGCAGTTTTCATGGTGATATCAAAGTATTAAAATATGCAGACTGAACAAAGGGCAACCTTTTCTTAAATGATTCGCTTAGCTTAAAAATAACTATTTTTGTATTTGGACATACAATTTTCGTTATGTTGAACCGAAAAATAACATTCCCGCAATAGTGGCAGTCATCAAATTAGCCAGGGTGCCAGCCAGAACAGCTTTAAGGCCAAATTTTGCGAGCTCAGATTTTCGGCTTGGTGCCAGGCCGCCAATACCGGCAATTTGAATTGCAATGGATGAAAAATTTGCAAACCCGCATAGGGCAAATGTTGCCATTCGCACTGTTTTTGGATCAAGTGCATTACTTTTTACAAAAGCCGAGAGCTTGGTATACGCAACAAATTCATTCAATACCACCTTGGTGCCCAGTAACGATCCCATATGTATGGCATCAGTCCAGGGCACACCTATAATATAAGCAACGGGGGAGAGAATCCAGCCAAGAATTGTTTCGATGCGTAAAGAACCATTGGAGATTAACCCGTTAATTCCTGTTATTCCACCAAACCACTCGACAACGTAATTACCCATGGCCAGCAGAGCGATGAAAGCAAGTAACATGGCGCCAACGTTCACTGCCAGCCGGAGGCCGGTTGCAGCACCACTTGCAGCTGCATCTATACCGTTCGCATCGGGCTTTTCAATATTAACAGAGACTTCACCCATGGTTTCCGGCTCATCGGTCTCAGGATGAAGAATCTTTGCGATAACCAAGGCCCCGGGGGCAGCCATCAAACTGGCACCCAGCAACTGCTGGGCAAACAGTAAACGTCCCGCATGCAAGCTGACGTTATGCGCGTGGGCATAGGAATTCCCGAGCATTTGAACATAGGCAGCCATCACGCCACCAGCAATTGTCGCCATGCCCCCGGTCATAACAGCAAGTAACTCGGATTTTGTCATGTCCTCAACATAAGGTTTAACGATAAGCGGAGCCTCCGTTTGTCCTACAAATATATTCGAAATCACCGATAATGACTCGGCACCAGAGGTGTCAAGAAATTTTTGCATTACCCACGCCATAAATGCCACGATGCGCTGCAGTATGCCATAGTGGTACAGTATCGTTGTTAAGGAACCAAAAAATACAATGGTTGGCAGCACCTGAAAAGCAAAAAAACTGCCCATGCTTCCCTTGGTACCGGGACTTTTAGCCAAATTTCCAAAAACGAATGTTGCCCCCTTGGTTGTAAAATTAAGAACAACGACAAAAAAAGATGAAACCCAGCTAAAAAAGTCTTTGGGCCAGCCGAGGGGAGACCAGAAGCCGGCCATTTGAGTTCCTTTCAAAATAAATACAGCCAACACAAACTGCAGGATCATCCCTTTGATGACCATGCTCCAGTTAATATGTTTTTTGTTGTTGCTAAATAGATATGCCAGCAATATGATTGCTGCCATACCCCCGATACCTCGAAAAATATTGATCATGAAGTAGGAATAATGGTTGACCGAAAAGCTTTTTCAAAAATATTCACAGACAATCTATTCATTCGTTAAAATCTTATCAGATTATGTATCTTTGCAAAACTAAGTATTTCATCCCAAATCATCGAGATGAAAGTTCGGATTTTATTTTTTCAGAGGTCTTTACAGAACCCATCTGTCATCCCGATCCCGAATGTTGTCGGGATCCTTGGAATGACCAAATCTTTAGTATTGTAAAGTTCCCTTTCAAAGACTTCCTATTTTTAAAAATTCCATTCGGATTACTGCAAAATGGTACGCTTCATTTCCACTCTGATTCCTGAATTTTATCATCCGTTACATCAAAATTTCGCAGATTACAAGCACTTGTAAAGGATAAATATCAATTTAAAAATCATGACTTGTTTTTTTGCTCAACAGTGCTGTTTACCTTTTCGGCCACATCACGGGATTGTCCCCGGCGTTTGTCGATAGGGGGGCGGAAGCAGTGCCGGGCACGAGGTTCGTATGCTTCCCGTTCACCTACCAGCACCCGATCTTCACTTTCCACAACTCGCTGCGAGTAGTGAGCTATTCGCCCGCTTTCAGCACAAATGGCATGTAATTTGGTAATATATTCACCGATAGCCAGCAGTTGGGGCATGGGCTCGAAGGGCTGACCCTCGAAATCCATATCAAGACCTGCGATAATGACGCGTTTGCCGTCATTGGCAAGTGTATTGGCCACATCAACCAGCCGATTATCAAAAAACTGCGCCTCATCAATACAAATCACTCTTGCATTACCGGTAAGCAGCACAATCTGATCGGCTGTATCAACAATAATACTGGGCAGTGCATTTTGGTTATGCGATACTATTTCACTATCGCTGTAGCGCTCATCAATCGCCGGTTTAACAATCACAATTTTCTGTCCGGCGATATGGGCACGTCTTGCGCGACGGATGAGTTCTTCCGTTTTGCCGCTGAACATGCCCCCACAAATAATTTCAATCCAGCCTTGTTCCTGTGGTATGAAAGAGGGTTCATTTAACATAATTTGTTTTCGATGATGCGAAAATACTGTTGTGATGCCAACCTTAAAATTATCAGAAAAAAGATATCTTTAAAAAAGAAAAATCCTGACTTCATTCATACAAAATCAGGGTTTTAAGGTAAGAAGTTGGGAATCTCAATTTTTGAATGACAGAAACTAAAGAGTTAGTATTCGAATTTTAACCGTCTTATGAAATTATTTTCCTTCCTTCATAAGTTTTCGCTCGCGGTTAATATCGTAAAAAATCCAGAAAAACGGGAAAGGAGGGAAGATAATGCAAGCTATGAGCATGATATTCTTTTTCCTCGACTCCGGTAAATTTCCAATGCCGGCTATTCCGGCAACCCAAAAAATAAAAACAGAAAATCCGATTAATGCCACAGCAAGCGCTCCAAAGAATCCAAAAGCATGATAAAAGTTTTCAAGCATATTGAAATAATTCTGTTTTCGTGGATATTTCCTTATCTTTAGGATTTTTATAACACCTTCAACATAATAAAAATATTCGCAAAATGCTTCCGGTTATATCAATTGTCGGACGCCCTAATGTAGGCAAATCAACCATTTTTAATCGCCTGATTGGCAAAAGAAAAGCCATCGTAGACGATTTTTATGGTGTGACCCGCGATCGCCATTATGGAGATTCTTACTGGAATGGACGAGATTTTTCAGTCATTGATACCGGAGGATATCTGCCGGATGAATCCGGCACAATCGAAAGCCGGACAAGAGAGCAAATTTTTCTGGCAATACAGGAATCTGATCTGATTTTATTTGTAGTAGACGTAGAGGCCGGTATAACCAGTCTTGATCAGGCCATGGCCGACTTGCTGCGGAAGCAAGACAAGCCCGTTCTGCTCGTAGCAAATAAATCCGATAATCGGGAACGAGAGCTAAACGCCGCCGAATTCTATTCGCTGGGATTTAAAGAACTCTTTCCCATATCGGCTACCAATGGACGAGGCACCGGCGACTTGCTCGATCGGATGGTTGAACTGTTACCCGAGCAAGAGGGCAGAACCGATTCCGAATCGCCCAGGCTGGCCATTGTCGGGCGCCCCAATGTAGGCAAAAGCAGTTTCGTAAATGCACTATTAAATGATGACCGCTGCATTGTCACAGAAATCCCCGGCACCACACGCGATTCAATCGATAGCAAACTGGTCTATAAAGATCGCAACTATATTCTTGTTGATACAGCCGGCCTGAGAAAACAAAAAAACGTAAAGGAGGGGGTTGAATTTTATAGTACGGTGCGAACAGACCGGGCCTTGCGCGAATGTGATGTGGCTGTGGTCATGGTTGATGCGGTACAAGGCTTTGAACATCAGGACCGCCACATCTTGAAACAGGCGGCCGATTATAACAAAGGGCTCGTTTTGGTACTAAATAAATGGGACCTTGTTCCGCAGGAAAACCCGAATATCTTTCAGGAATTCAAGGAATACGTGTATGATCGTATTCAGGATATGCGCTGGGTTCCCATCGTTTCAGCTTCCGCACTCACCAAAAAGCGCATTCATCGCGTACTTGACACTGCAAACAAAGTCATTGCGGAACGTAACAAAAAAATCGATACGTCAACATTTAATGATTTTTTGCAGAAAATTTTGAAAGATCGCCCTTTGCCGATGAAGCATGGGCGGGCATTGAAAATAAAATATGGATTACAGGTAAAAAGTAATCCCCCCGTATTCAAATTTTTTATGAACATGCCGTCAGAGCTACCAACTAATTACCGGCGCTTCATAGAAAAAAATATACGGCGGGAATTTGGTTTTACCGGCGTTCCCATAACTACAATTTTTCGGCAAAAATAATGATTTTTCTTTGAGGTATATTGCTTAATAGCTTATTTTACCCGTCGTAACTGATCATGATGATTAATCAATAACGTAAATGGCTCAATCTACTAACTTAGAAGAACCCCGGGCAAACGCGCTCAATGAAGCTTATGATCGTGAGCGCTCGTTCTCTTTTCTTGAGGAAATATATCTTCCAGAAATTTTCAAGGCCCTCTGGTACTCGTTTAAACAAATGTTTCAACCCAAAGTTACCATGCAGTATCCCGATGAGAAGTGGGATCCGCCGGATATATTTCGTGGCCGTCCGGTTTTGGTTGAAGATAACGGCAAAGAACGCTGTGTAGCCTGCGGGCTTTGTGCACGCGCATGTCCACCACTGGCAATCAGTATGCAGGCAAATGAAGAGGCCGATGATCCTAAAGAACGGTATCCCGACTTTTTTGAGATAAATATGCTTCGGTGCATTTATTGCGGGTACTGCGAGGAGGTATGCCCGGAAGAAGCCATTGTAATGAGCAAGGATTACGATATCGTCTTTGAATCGCGTGAAGAAGCGATCTACGACAAAGAACGTCTTCTTGTACCTAAAGAAGATTTACAGGATCGCCTGGAATTTTTGCGCGAATATAAAAATAGTCAGTTTGGTCAGTTCTGGAACTTTCAGGAAGAAAATAATATTCATTCAGTCCGCGACCGGGATCGTGAGTTTAACGCAGGGCTTTCATTGGTGGATATGCTTGAACGTCAAGAGAAAAACGATAATGTACAGGCCAATTCTAATTGGGCGCGCTAATTTATTATGGACAAAGAAATTTCTCAGGATCAGGTTGATCAACTTATCGATGACGCTGCGTATTTGCAGGATGAGGCAGAAGCTCTCAAATATGTAATTGATAACGTACCGTATAATGAAAGTCTCCCGGATGAGCGCTACTCCATTGCCGAAATGCTTTTACTTATTGATCATGCCCAACTTTCATATTACCGGCCAATTATAAAAGAAGCGGTTGAAAATCCGCGTCCCACCCATCTCGACGATTTTATCGATTTTAAAGAAACCTTCGATCCCGATGGGGAGATCCTCAATAACATTCAAAAATTACTGAGTAATCTGGCCAAGCACCGGGCAGGGGTCATAAATACTTTAAAAAATATTTCTATAATTGATTGGGAAACAGTTGTTTATAAAAATGAACAACAAATTTTATTGTATGATTTTGTACGTGAAATGATTCGGTTTGATCGAAGACAATTGAAAAAAATTGCTGAACTGGTACGCGTTTTTAATGATCAAAAGCAAAGCGAACGCAAATTAAAACATAAACGCGCCATGCAAAACCCTTCCTCAAATAATAAACAATAAAACTCAGCTTATGCACTGGGGGGTATATTTACTTGCAGCAGCTGGAGTTTTTGCTTCGTGCATTTCCTTTTATCTTTATAAAAAGATAAATAAATTTAAAATTTTAGCAATATTTATAGCGTCTTTACTCTTTATTCTTATTGTTGCGGGAATGATTGTTTCGCCAATAATAGGCGAGGGGATGGGAGCTGTTATCATCAGCCAAATAACACGCTGGGCTCAAATTTTCAGCATAGCTTTCGTACTTAGTTCACTACTGCTTTTCCTGAAGAATATGAAACCCGTTTATGGCCAATTTACCGGATCTTATATCGTATTTCCATTTATTATTGTACTATCATACGGCTTGGTCTATAATTCAACGGTGCTTCAAAATTTTCTAATAAATATTTATGAGGCGGCAATAACTATTGTTGGTCTCTTGATTTTTATATCTTATAGTTACAATGAGCATAGATATTTCATAATTTTCGCAGGTACCGTTTTTTTTCTTCTGAGTTTTATTATAAATATGCTACTACCGTCGTATGCTATTTTAGAACATGTTTTGCTTGCAGTTGGCATTGTAACAGTGTTAAGCGGCTTTCTTTTGGTAAATGATTATTTACAGCAAACAGCTGGTGAAACATTGTAAATCGAATGTAAATTTCATAAATATGAGGCAGATAGTATTTAGCTGATAATTTTTTGAAGCCTTTTAAAAACCCAAAATATCATCCGAATTTTTAGACCTGAACTGGTTTCAGATCTCTTCAGAATCCGTGTTTAAAGGCTAAAAACCAATATGAAATTCTCTGAACAAATTAAGAATGACAAAAGTGGTCGGTTATTTATTAGTCCTCTTTTTATGAAATTAAATAAAAACTTATATCATGAAACAATTAAAAGGAAGTAAAGCGCCGGAAATAGAATTACAAAATACCGAGGGCAACACGATATCGCTGTCGGGCTTTCAGGGAAGTGAAAACGTCGTGCTGTTATTTTTTCCACTGGCATTTTCGCCTACATGCACAGAGGAAGTTTGCACCATGCGTGACAATATGAAACTTTATAACTCACTGGATGCCCGGGTCATAGGTATTAGT
>DASQZL010000109.1:0-9516 GCA_035638715.1 Balneolaceae bacterium | reverse complement strand
GAGACTCTACAGAGATCAAGAGAGATAACAAGTGAAAAAAACAAGCATTGCTCTGGTAATTGAGGGCACCTTTCCCTGGTATAGGGGTGGTGTAAGCGAATGGATAGCGCAATACCTGCGAGCCTTTCCCGACTACCAGTTTCAAATAGTACAAATTGCAACAGATCAATGGTTGCGGAAACAAATTTCAGAAGCCCTGTATGAACTTCCGAAGCAGGTGGAAAATTTTATCCGTATTGAAGCTCCCAACATTGATGCGATCTCGCAGTTATATCCATGGTTTGAGTCAACCCGCCATCGATTGAACAGGTCGTTCCCGATCGCTGATTACATCCATATCATTAATACGGGTTTAGCAGGTTGGTTGGGTCTGCAATATGCCCGTCAACTGCAAAAACCACTTATTTTGACGGAACACGCGCTTTATTGGAAAGAAATTAAGATGGGGGCTGCAGCCCTGGAATGCGGCTATCCTGTGCCGTCTGAACAGCGGGCAAAAAGCCAGATGGCAAATATGTTTCAAGAGATGGCAAAAACCATCTACCATAATGCAGATGAAGTTATCAGTGTCTCTGAATGTAATATTCCGTTTCAACGGGCAATGGGCGCCCGTCATGTCCAATATATTCCTAATGGTATAAGTGAAGACTGGCTGCAGCCGGATAAAGAAAGACGCGGCAACGACATACCAGTGATAGGGTGGGTAGGCCGTTGTGCCAGAATGAAAAACCCACTTAGATTTTTTGAAGTTATTGACGCCTGTCGTTCCGGAGGTTTTACGAATGCCCATTTTGTGATGATGATGAGCGAAGCGGGCGAGCCAGCCCTGTGGAAAAAAGTTACAGAAAAAGCTAAGAACTACCCGGAGCTCGTTTTACAATGCAATCAACCGGCAAAAAATTACATGAATGAGCTCGATGCTTTATGTATTACCAGCCTGAACGAGTCGCAGCCTCTGGTGCTCTTTGAAGCCCTGGCAAGCAGGGTTCTGCCGGTAGGCTGGAAAGCAGGAGACGCGGATCAAAAATATGGGCTCATGATGTCGCCGGACCGGTCGCCTGAAGGGCTCATAGATGAAATGGTAGATCTTTGGAATCAGCCCCGAAAATGGAGGCAGGCAGTAAACAAAAGATATGAAATTGTGAAACAACAACACTTGTGGGCCGACATTTTTAATCGATACAGAAATTTATTTCAATCCTATCGTTAAAATGAATTCATATATGGAGAATAAAACCAAGGTTTTATTTACTACAGAGGGCACCTATCCGTTTCATGGAGGTGGCGTATCTACGTGGGCGCACTCGCTTTGCCAGGATTTGGAGCAAGAGGTTGATTTTATCATACTCACTTTGACGTCAACACCATTTTTAGAGTTTCGTTACCCGCTTCCTTCAAATGTAAAAGATGTTATAAAAGTGCCTCTTTGGGGGACGGAAGAACCTGTTCAATATTACGACAGGCATACACCGTTCTCTGATCATATTCGCCGGAAGGCCCGTACGACCGACGAGAAAATACGTGAGCATTTTTTGCCTATGTTCAGAGAATTTTTGGACTGCCTGTTTGAGCCTTTTACAACATCCCGAAAATTCGGAGAATTAATTTACGGTTTTTGGAAATATTACCAGCACTTCGACTATAAAAAAACGCTTTCAAGCCGCATTTTGTGGGAGAATTTCAAACACCGTCTAAGCCGGGAGTTTGACATTTTTGAGAGACAGTCACGTGAATTGCCCCGCGTGTTTGATATGACATTCGGCATGCGCTGGTTTTACCATTTTATGATGCCACTGGCAGTATCCATCCCGGACGTAAACATTACGCATACTACGCTTGCCGGTTTTCCTTCCATATCATCTATTGTTGCTAAATATGAGTATGGAATCCCCATGATTCTTACCGAGCATGGCGTATTCATTCGCGAGCGATTAATCAATGTAAGTAAAAATATTGAATACCCGTTTTTTTTAAAAAAAATGTTGATTAATCTGTCAACATTTATAACACGTGCGGTCTATGACCATGCGGATTTGATTGCCCCGGTCACATCGGTTAACGAAGAGTGGGAACAGGAATATGGAGCCGAGGATAAGCGTATTGACGCGATTTATAACGGAGTTGATACTGACGTGTTTCGCCCGGAGAAAAAACCGGAGCATACGGCCAATATTCCCACCGTTGTGGCAGCGGCACAAGTGTTTCCGCTTAAGGACATTGAGACTATGATCCGGTCCTGTCATTTGGTGCGACAAAAAATTCCCGATGTTCAATACATATTATATGGTAGTTTAGAGGTGGATCCTGATTATGCCCGGAAATGTCAGGATCTGGTTAAAGAATTAGATCTCTCTGACCACTTTACATTTGGCGGTTATCACGATACGCCGGATATGATATACAATGAAGGGGATATATCAATTTTAAGTTCAATTTCCGAAGGATTTCCCTATACCGTTATTGAATCGATGAGTTGTGAGCGCCCGGTGGTGGCTACTGATGTGGGAGGCATCCGGGAAGCGCTGGAAGGATGCGGGCTACTGTGTAAGCCGCGCGATGCCAAAGCGCTGGCCGAGGGGGTCATAAAGCTGTTAAATAATGATGAGTTGCGTTTTGAAATGGGAAAAAAAGCCCGGGAACGTGTGCTAATGAATTATACTACAAGGCAGACGGTAAATAATTATTACAACGTGTACAAAAAATTCGATGATTTTGAACAACAGCCGTTAAAAGAGAATTTAACTGTTTCCTCCGTTAAAAATCTTGTGAAATCACTGGAAGCAAAGACTTATGTATAGAGGGAGTGAGAAAAATTTTAAAGACGTTGAGCAAGCTGAAAAAAAGCTTATAGAGGACCGGTCTGAATTAATTGATGAAGTATATGAACAGATCGGTTATCCATTAAGCGTATGGGCTGTAGCGGCGACCATTGAATCACTTGGCATCCGTGATGTCGATGCTGTTGAAGATTTTGGGTTCGAATCGGTCTTTGATCTCTCCGGAGAGATTTACAAAGATCTGAAAAAGCGGGTTAAAAACGAGTACGGAGGTGCTGATCACATTGAGAAATTTGAAAAAAAACCGCTTGTAAAGCGTATATGGACATTCACTAAATTTTATGCAAAGGGATTAATGTTTTCCCTGCCGATGCTAAGCCAGGTTGCAGCTATTTTGATATTTAAATATTCCATGTGGGCCTGGTTAAGATTTAATGCCGCCCAGGCAACGGCGGTTGCGCTTGGGACAATTGCTGCCTTTGTCGTCACTGGAGGGTTTACGCAGGCCCTTGGGCGATCGGTTACAAAGTTTGTGGGCGAGAAAAATTATTTGCTGGCATTCAAAGCTACAAAGAAGATTTTAAAAACGGGATTTCTAACCATGGTCGACGTTGCGTTGGGACTGTATCTGCTTAATATCATTATCCCGTTTTATCCACAGGAAATGCTTGTTCTGGCCCTGATGTATTATTTGTTAATAAGTGCGTTATTGTTGGCATCCGGTGTGCTGTATGCCTTTGAGCAGCGTGCAGTGATTTTATTGTTTATTGTTGCCGGTACAGGAGTCGTTATTGCCGGAATGGAGCTCTTTCATCTCGGCATTTACCTGTCGCAGGGCGCGGGACTTTTGGTGAGCCTGATGCTTTTTACGATTTATTATAATATTTATTTCTACATCAAACTGCGGACTAACCAACCGTCGACGAAAAATCAATCTCTGCCGGCAACTGGTATTCTTCATTTTATAAATTATCGATATTTTATTTATGGCTTTGTATTCTTTTTGTTTTTATTCCTTGATCGCTTGTTAGCTTGGTCGGCCGGTCCGCCGCCTCCGGCCTATATCATTTGGTTTAACACCCCCTATGAGCTCGGTATGGATTGGGCACTCCTTAGTCTTTTCCTGACCGTAGCCGTTCTCGAATATAGTGTAAACATGTTCTCCCGCCGGTTGATGACTTTGCAAAAAACTGCCTGGTTTAATCAGACAGACGTTTACAATACCTATTTCAAAAAATTTTATCATCGACAGCTTTTATTAATTGGCGTTGTAGGCATAGGGTCAATTATCGCTGCCTATTTTGGTATCAATAGTTTGCGTGTTTTCCGTTACAGAATTCCTGAAATCCGAGATTTCTTTGCGAATCCCATGACAATCCGGGTGTATTGGATCGCCTCAGTCGGATACTTATTCTTTGTGATTGGTCTTTTGCATTCATTATTCTTTTTCAGGTTGCATAAACCAAAATATGCCATGTATTCGATTATTGGCGCAACATTGGCAGATTTTTTGGTTGGCTTTATTTGTAGCCGAATTTTTGGACTTGAATATGCCACTGTTGGTCTTTTGGCCGGTGCATTAACGTTTGCCCTGATTTCAAGAAACATTGCCAAAAGTTTTTTTGAGCATCTGGATTATCATTATTACTCTGCATTTTAAAGGGAGGCCATAATCATGATAAAGACAGCCAAGAACTATTTAGGTAAAGTGGGTTCGAAGCTTTTAAAAGCGTTGATCATCCAGGATTTTTTTCAAGAGGTTCCGACGGAATATTGGATATAGGCTTCGATCTTTTTTTGTGAATTAGCTGTTTAGTTTATCCGGGATAACAATAATGAAGAAGGAAATTGAGGGGCCAGCAGTGCCGAGCCGTATACTGTAAGCAGAGGCAATTGAAAATTCGATTTTCTACAATGAATAAAATATTAATAAATTACTAATTGTAATTGAACCTCATGAGGGAAGGCTCTTTGAGGTTTCCGGTTGCATGCAAAAAAGCGTGGGAAATGAATTTGACGATAATTTCCGGCTGTAAAATAGATGAAAATGAAGAATACTAAATACACTTGCTTACTCTTTGCTATTGTCGGATCACTTTTGATTGTCTCATGCAAGACATCGAGCTCTATTATAAATAAAGACCCTTATAAGAAAATCTCCCCCTTTGGGATAGATTATAGCAAAATCTCTGCCAGGCAGGTCGGCGGATATGATTTACTGATTGTTGATCCCAGTGAGTATAATAAAAGTGATATTACAAACTTGAAGGCGACCGGTGCAACTATTTTAGCATATCTTTCGGTTGGTGAAGTGGAAAAGCATCGATGGTATTTCGAAGAGATGAAGCAACGCGGGTTTTTGGGAAAAAATCCAAACTGGGGTGCATATTATCTTAATTTAGCCGATTCTGTGACCTATTCTTTATTTTTTAAAAAAATTATCCCCAAAATAATGAGCAAGGGATTTGATGGACTGTTCCTTGATACCATTGATGATGTAGCTCCTTATTCCTCCCGGAACCAATTACAACCTTATATGGTAAAACTAATTCGGCAGATAAGAGCTACTTATCCTAACGCAATGATTATTCAGAATGATGGAACTTTTTTACTTAATAAGACTGCTGATGTTATTAATGCTGTAATTATAGAGGATGTAGCAACCAATTATAATTTTAAAAATCAATCATATTCTTTAAGAGGGGATAAATCTTACCATGAAAGAGTGCAGGAAATTAACTCATATTCCGAGAGATACAGCATGCCTTTTTTGATTGTTGACTATGCTAATAATGATTCAATCAGATCACTGGCTATAAAACGTCTTAATTCTATTACATATCCGTATTTCATTAGTAATATTAACCTCGATGATATTCAAAACGGATATAGTGGAAATAATTATTGAATCAAGAGTAGAATCTTTATATCAATTTAGCATTAAATCATTCTTTTTTAGCTGTTTATCAAGAGATTATATAGAATTTTTTTGAAGACCCTGTCAACCGCCGGACGGGAAGCGCATACAAAGAATTTAAAATCCTATTGAAGTTTTGTTATTACTACCACACTTACCCTATCTGGGCAAGGTGATTTTTGCCGCTTTAAGAATATCATTTTGGTTCATCCTGCTATTCGGATTCCTGGGGCCGCTATTTTTGCATCACACGAAGAATTTGTCGGGCATTGAAAAACTGATCTATTCCTGGGTAGGGCTTGGCGGACTTATTATTTTTTCAGTTTTCGCGCTTACAGTGAGTCATATATATGATCCCATAAGTCTTGCATGTACACTCTTACTGATACCTTTAATTCGTAATCTATGGAAGAGTGACAAAAGCTTTTTGGAGTTCTTCAGACATTTTGAAATAGAGGCGATCATTTCGCACGTGAAACTTATAGAGAAGTTTAAGCATTTGACCCGGGCCAAATTGAAGAGGAGTTTAGGATTAAAATGGAAAGCGACAGGATTTGAATTGTCTGAAACAGTATTGGTAATAGGCATTGCCTTGTTCGGGGGGGTAACGCGCATGTATCCGTCCCTGTTAAATGCTGCCCCCTTGAGTCGCAACTGGTTTTTTAAACTCAACAGGGTAAAAGATCTACGGCTGCAGAATTACTTCAGCGGGTATCCGGCACCAAGCGGCATGCATGCGCTTGTAAGTGTTTTTAGCATTCTTACGCAGGTTAGTCCCGAAATGATTCTGCATATTTTGGGAGCACTTACCAGCTTCTTTCTGTGCATTCTTATCTACTGGAGTGTCGTGGATCTTACAAAGAATGCATTTCCCACAGCGGCAATGTTTGCCATGGCTCTGTATGCAATTACGCCAATGTTGTTGATGCCGTTATCAATTGATTTACAGGTGGAAGCCAACTCAATAGATCTTGCGCTCTGTTTTGCTATCCCCACGATTACATTTTTTATGAGAAATATACGCTCTAAACGTCATAGCCCGTGGTTTTACGTATTAGCCGGTTTTATAGCAACAGGCATGACAAATTTATTTGTGTGTTTCATTATCCTTTTGCCGCTTTTGGTCCTGGGGCTGTTGAGTTTAATTTGGGGTCGGCAATTTTCGCTCATGAAAAAGGCAGGGGGGTATCTATTGGCATCATGTTTTGTAGTGCTGGTGCCAATAATCATTTACAATTGGCTGCACAACATCAGTCAATATCAATTTCTGCTGGACCAGCTGTTTAGCGTCCGCTCTTACAGCTTTGCGCCAGATCTTTTAATGTCACTTGAAAATATCAGTGTGCTCTATCTGTTCATTGCTGCCGCCTTACTTTTGGGATATATGATCGAATATTTTGCAAAAATGAAGAGTGGCTTTCGGGATGAAGGCATATTTCTCATTGTTTTCATTAGTGTGGCGCTTATCTATTCACCCTTTGTTCGTAATATTTCCTCTTGGCTGGATGGGAGTCAGCTAATGGAGTTTTATAGCATTCTGATTGCGTTATTGGGCGGGATCCTTTTTTCAAGCGTGTTGCGATGGACAAATAAGATTATCCGTCTTCATAAAAATACCATGGAAAAAAGCGGAATAGTGCTTCTTGTTTTTGCTTTCTCCGGGTTTATTTATCTACAGGGCGGCATCCGTTTAAGCCAGCAGTTTCCCTCAACTGTTCCCAACGGTTTTTACAAATCATACTATTCTATAATCAATAATTATTTGCCGTACAGTTACGCAACCGTGGCCCCCCAAATTGAAAATACTGATGCAAAGGACCGACATTATTTTATGAATTATAAATATTTCCTCAAAAATTATGGCAAAATTGATTCCACTTATCATAAACGCTTACATGCATCTACGCTCAGTGAAAAACCAAGGACCGTACCTCCAGCGAGCATATTCATTTTTGTTGAAAAACCGCCTTACAACGGCATACAGAAAGGAGTCCTGGATCATGCTTCGTCAGTTATGAATAATATTAAACAGTGGCTCGCAGCCTACAGAAAAAAGCCCGGACGTGATATGAAGATTTATTATCAGGATAAAAATACTATCGTTTATCAGATCATAAATCGTAAAAATGATTCTAAAGTCGGGAATATTTTAACACATATATATTCCAAAAAAAATGACAATGAATAATCGCTTATATAATATCCGGTATCTGTTCGTGCTGATTTTTGGGTTGATTATATTTCAGGAGGGATGTACATCAAATAATTTCCAAAATATTATTACGATCAGCTCCACAATCAAACACAATAATCCATTAGTTATGGTCTTGGAGGACCGCTCTGATACGATCAGTACAGGAATAGAAGATCAAATTGGGCAGGCTATTGACTATGCCAAAATTCCCTATGTGGTCCATGATAGTGTTTGGGCCTCCGATTCACTTCATATTCCATCTTCGGTGCGTGTTTTATGTCTTACCCGTTCGGAAATAAAATCGTTTACAAATAAGCAATTCCAAAAAATTTTGTCGTTCGTAGCATCAGGAAATTCACTTTTTTTAACACACCGGGTATTTGATCAGCGATTTAATTTTCTAACTGGCATCAAAAAAAATGCAATAGACAGTATTTCTGAAAAAGCCCGTGGTTTGCACTTCAAACAAATGATTTTTCCGGGTTATAGACGAAATATGGAAGAAAGAGTACCTAACTATCATAATGCCATCTATAAAAATGCATTCAGTGAATCTACACAGGTAATTGCTACTTCCGTGGATACAACCAGCACACCGATTATCACCAAAAATTCGGTGGGAGAGGGGGATGTTTATATGTTTAATACAGCTACGGGAAATGTGCCGAATAAATTTTATCGCAGTTTACTCTTTACTGTGGTGCTGGCTTCCCTCGAAGACATTCCGTACCCGGTAGTTAATGCAAGCACCATATTTATTGATGATTTTCCGCTGCCGTTATTTTCCAAAAAGGAACAACCTATAAAATGGGAGTATAATGTGAGCGAGGGTGCATTTATTACCAAAATTTGGTGGCCTGATATGAAAGCACTCGCGGACACCTTCAACATCACTTATACTTCTGCTCTTGCCTTTAATTACAATGCCAATGTGGTTCCACCCTTCGACTTTGACGAGTGGGATGGTTCCATCATCAGGAAAAATGGCAGAAATATGAATGGCAGCATCTGGCTGGCTCATCAGATGAAGAATAGCAGGCATGAACTGGGATTTCATGGCTATAATCATATTTCACTCTGGCTTAACCAATGGCCGAATGAAAAATTCATGGTATCAGCGGTAAAAGCAGCGCGCGAACGCTGGCATATAGATGCGTTGGGAAATCTGCCCGTAACTTATGTGCCGCCGAATGATGACATTGACTCCACCGGCTTAGTAGCCCTCAAGAATGGTATGCCGCAACTAAAATATATGTGTTCACTATATATCGGTCATAAAAAAACGGGAGGCGATCGCGAGTTTGCTCCGGATCCGTATGTCCCGGGTTTCTTTGATTATCCACGGATAACAAGCGGTTATAGGTTGAGTAAAGTCCAGAACTTTAATTTTCAGGGTTTATATTTATTGACGGGCATCTGGACCCATTTTGTCCACCCTGACGATGTTTTTCAGCTTGGTCTATCCCGTAACAGGGACAGCCTTGGCTGGCGTAAAAGCAGGAATCGTGATTATGGACTGTACCAGGTTTTTAAGCACCGAATACGATTGATCAAGAAAATATATCCAATGATGCGTTTCCTGCCGGCTAAAAAAGCAGTCCCGAAAGTTGAAGCCTGGAAACGGCTGA
>DASQZL010000108.1:0-26949 GCA_035638715.1 Balneolaceae bacterium | reverse complement strand
GAAAAAACGGCCACTCACGGCGCTGCTTTTCAATAGCTGCAAGATCAATTTCTGTAACAAGAATTTCTTCTTTATCACCGGCTTCATCAATCATTTTACCAAACGGATCGCTCACAAAAGAATGTCCCCAGAAATGCAAATGCCCCTCCTGCCCGACTCGGTTAGCAGCCGCTACAAAGCAACCGTTGGCGATGGCGTGGCTTCGCTGGATGGTCTGCCATGCCTCCAAAAATTGGCGCTCGGTTTCTTTATTTTCGTGGGGCAGCGTGCCAATGGCTGAGGGATAAACCAGCAACTCCGCGCCTTTTAGACCGGCAATTCGTGCCGCTTCGGGATACCACTGGTCCCAGCATATCATCGGACTGATTTTTGCATATTTTGTATCAAAAACCTGGTAGCCATCATCGCCGGGCGTAAAATAATATTTTTCATAAAATCCGGGATCATCAGGGATATGTTTTTTCCGGTATCTGCCCAATAATGTGCCATCCGCATCAATCACTACCAGCGAATTGTGATACAGTCCTGCCGCCCGCCGTTCAAAAAAAGGGGCGACAATGACGAGGTCTAAATCACCGGCCAGCCTGGTAAGTTGGTCTGTCAAATTCCCCGGAATAGGCTCCGCCCAATCGAAATATTGATCATCAACCGTTTTACAAAAATAAAGAGTGTTGAATAATTCTTGCAACAGGATAACTTGCGATCCCGCCTCCGCCGATTTTTCAATATGGGCAACAGCCCGCTCCATATTTTTTTCACGATCCCGGGTACAGCGGAGCTGGATAAGAGCCAGTTGAATTTTGTTTTCAGACATAAATTCAGTTGCTTTAAAAAATTAAAATATATAGAAACAAATTTATTGATTATAGCTTAAATAAAACATGGGCTTAATTAATAATTTTAATAAGCTTGAAATATAAATAAGCAGCCGTAATATCAGATATCCAAATTAAATCCTGAGATCAGGATCATTCAAAAAGTTTATTTTAATCAAATGGCTTATGCATTTATTATCTGAATATTACTGTTTTACAATGGATTAAATTTCAGATTAAAAAAATATTTTAATGAATAGGATAGCAAAATCTCAAAGTTCAGTAAGTCTTGAATATTTGAATCTTGAAAAACATGGTCGAACAATTTGGAATCTTTCTCCTCCTGAACTTTATGAAGAAATCATTCAAAATGGAGAAGCAAAGCTGACAAACGATTATGTATTGCGAGTATTAACCGGGGAGTATACCGGGCGTTCGCCCAAAGACAAATTTATTGTTAATCAGTCCTCCATTCATAATGATATCAACTGGGGTAAGATTAACCAACCTATTTCTGAGGACATTTTTGATCACCTTTTTGAGGAAGTAACCGACTACCTGCAAGATAAAAAATTATATGCCATGGATTGCTTTGCCGGGGCTGAGGAAAATTATCAGCTGAGCGTACGTATTGTGAGCGAGGTGGCCTATCATGCCCTTTTTGTTCATAACATGTTTATTCGTCCAACGGAAGACCAACTCCAAAATTTTGCTCCTGAATTTACCGTTTTGGTAGCTCCACATTTTCAAGCGGATCCCGCGGCAGACGGTACCCGCAGCGAAGCCTTTATCCTGGTAAATTTTGATAAAAAAATTATCCTGATCGGCGGTACATTATACTCTGGTGAAATAAAAAAAGGCATTTTTAGCGTGATGAATTTCCTTTTGCCCAAACAGGATGTCATGGCTATGCACTGTTCGTCGAATATGAATAAAGACGGAGAAACTGCCATTTTTTTCGGCCTCTCAGGCACTGGTAAAACAACCCTCTCATCAGATCCGAATCGAATCCTAATAGGAGATGATGAGCACGGATGGAGTGAAAATGGCATTTTTAACATCGAGGGCGGTTGCTATGCCAAAACGATTAACCTATCTGCTGAAGAGGAACCTTTGATCTATGCCACTACTAAAATGCCCGGGGCAATAATTGAGAACGTCCCGCTTGATAAGCAACGTGATCCCGATTTTGACGATACCCGTTATACACAAAATACACGTTGTTCGTATCCAATTGATTACCTTCCTAATGCCAAGGAAAAAAGTGTCGGTGATCACCCAAATAATATCATTTTTCTGACCTGTGATGCCTTCGGCGTACTGCCTCCTATCTCAAAACTAACACCCCGGCAGGCCATGTATCATTTTATCAGCGGTTATACAGCCAAAGTTGCAGGAACAGAACAAGGGGTTTCGGAACCACAGGCCACTTTTTCAGCCTGCTTTGGTGCTCCTTTTATGCCACTGCATCCGACGGTGTACGCCCGATTATTGGCTGATAAAATTCGGGATCACAATGCGGGTGTCTGGCTTATCAATACCGGATGGACAGGCGGACCCTATAGCCAGGGTCACCGTATCAAGCTCGATTATACGAGAAAAATGCTCAGTGAGGCTCTGAAAGGTAATTTAAATGATGTCGAATTTGAGACTGATGAAATATTTGGATTACAAATTCCCAAGCAGATTAAAGGCATTCCCAATGATTTATTGAGGCCACGAAATACCTGGGACAACAAAACAGCTTACGATAAAAGAGCAAAAAAACTGGCTCAAATGTTTAGTGATAATTTTAAACAATTCGAGGAGAAAGCCAGCCAAGAAACCATCGAGGCCGGACCGACGATCTGAGATTAGTCGATCAGCTTTCAGAAATAAGGTACCAGGAAATTAAAAAAAGCTAACTGCTGAAAGCTTATAGATAACACACATTTAGGTGTTAAACATATTGGTTATGAATATACAACAGTGACCGTCATTTTATCTTATGTTTGAGCACTGTGTAAATCCTGGATCATCGTTTGAGATCCTCTTCGCCCAAAATTTTTGGGCTCACCGGCATGACTTTCGGGCCGGGGTTTTTTAACCTCCTAAACGCGTCATTGCTATTCTTCCATCACCGCATTTAACTTTTCCAGGTTTTCCTGCACGCGCAGGGCCTTGATTACTTCATCGATCTCCCCCTTCATAATGTCATCCAGATTATACAGGGTCAGGTTGATGCGATGATCGGTAAGCCGGCTTTGAGGGAAATTGTACGTGCGAATTTTTGCGCTGCGATCACCGGTAGAAATCTGACTTTTGCGCTCTTCAGCCCGCTCCTTGCGCAATCGTTCTTCTTCGCGCTCATACAGCTTGGAGCGCAGCATAATCATGGCCTTGGCTTTATTTTGATGCTGCGATCGTTCCTGCTGGCATTCCACCACCACCCCGGTCGGTTCATGGGTGATACGAATGGCCGAATCGGTTTTATTGACGTGCTGACCGCCGGCGCCGCTGGCCCGGAAGGTATCAATCCGCAAATCAGAATTATTGATTTCAATATCCACATCTTTCGCCTCGGGCAATACGGCAACCGTGGCCGCCGATGTATGAACCCGTCCCTGCGTTTCTGTATCAGGTACCCGCTGAACGCGATGTACACCGCTCTCATACTTCATTTTACCGTAGACGTCTTCGCCCTCAAGACTGAAAACTATTTCCTTGAAACCACCTTTTTCTGATTCGCTGAGATTCATAATACTTAGCTTCCAGCCCATTTTCTCAGCATAACGACGATACATATCGAACAAATCACCGGCAAAAATGGCCGCTTCATCGCCCCCTGTGCCGGCCCGTATTTCAACAATTACATTTTTGGAATCGTCCGGATCTTTGGGGATCAGTTTATATTTTATCTGTTCCTCAAGCTCTTCGAGCTGCGGACGAAGTTCTTCATTTTCAGCCTTTGCCATTTCTGTGATTTCTTCATCCTCCCCTTCATCAATTAGCTCCTGGTTGCCCCGTATCTGATTACGAATATCTTTCCACTTTTCGTAATCTTCAACCAGCGTTTTCAGCTCGCTGTGCTCTTTAGTTAGTTCCGTATAACGATCCGGGTCATCATACACGGCCGGATCACTCATTGCCGCCGTTACTTCGTCAAATCGTTCTTCAATCTGCTGAAGCTTTGCCTCTATATCCATAAAATAAATTTAACCTTGTCGGGTTGATCAATTTTGTCCCTTAAAATACGATTCTTCTATGTTAATTTAAGAATGTGTGATGAAAAATTTTAA
This sequence comes from Balneolaceae bacterium, assembly GCA_035638715.1. Lineage (GTDB taxonomy): Bacteria > Bacteroidota > Rhodothermia > Balneolales > Balneolaceae > SMO-BIN1. Next base: position 22,856 of record DASQZL010000108.1, on the reverse strand, counting down.
TTGCGATAAATCTACTTAAAACAATCGTATTTTAAATGCAAAAATTTCAGTTCAAATCTCTTTAGGATGATTTTTAATTTTTAACATTTCATTCGTATTATTGAAACTATCAAAAATGCAATAAATTTTACTTTTCGTGACTGATAAAAAAAATCCACTTTCAGCAACATATCGACTGGGATTCCTGGGTGCCGGGCAGCTGGCGCGGATGTCGGGATTACAGGCATTCAACTACGGCATTCAGGTTGGCGTATTCTCCAATCGCACTGAAACTGAACCTGTACAACTCATTACGCCCCATAGCGCTACCGGTTCATTTGAATCGGTTGAAGATCTCGCTGCATTCGCTGAGACCTGTGACGTCCTCACGCTTGAAAACGAATTTATCGATTCAAAAATTCTTAAAAAAGTGCAGGAAAAGAGTGGTACGCCTATTTTCCCTTCACCAAACAGTTTTTCGCTTATTGAAAACAAGCTCATCGAAAAACAGACATTTGAAGATGCAGGAATACCTGTGGCGCCTTATGCCCTGATGGAATCCGAAAAAGACCTGGAATCATTCGGTGATGAACATGGATGGCCGTATATGCTAAAATCATCAAAGGGGGGCTATGATGGCTATGGTAATGAAATTGTAACTGAATTAAGCGAAGCGCAAGAGGCCGTCAGTAGACTCGGAGGCAAGGAAGGTCATGGCGTTATTGCCGAAGCGCTTGTTGATTTTACCAGGGAATTGGCAGTACAGGTAGCTCGCAACGAAACGGGCCAAGTGGTTTATCCCTGCTGCGAAACTGTACAAAAAGATCACATCTGTGTGGCCGTGCAATCACCTGCGCCGGTCAATGATGAGATACAAAAAGAGGCCCAGCGACTTGCGTTGAAGGCCACGGAAGCGATCGACGGAACGGGTATTTTTGCGTTTGAATTTTTCCTGAAAAGAGATGGTAAACTTGTGCTGAATGAGTCGGCTCCGCGCCCACACAATTCAGGCCATTATACCATTGAAGGATGTGTAACTTCCCAGTTTGAAAACCATGTACGTGCCGTTATGGGGCTGCCGCTTGGCTCAACTGAACTGAGAAAGCCGGCGGTGGTCATGATTAATCTTTTGGGTGAAAAGGAGCGCAAGACACAGGTTGATTATGCCGGCGAAGCCCTCAGGACCGACGACGGACACCTGCATATTTACGGAAAACAGGAAAGCAGGAACGGCCGAAAGATGGGTCACTATACATTACTGGGTAACGAGTTGAAAAAAACGTATGATAAAGCACAAAAAGTTACAGAAGAAATAAGGATTTAGTTATAAATTTTAAATGATCAGCTAACACTAAACATTTATAAATTCAACATCAGTAACTCTTAGAACTAATAATTGAATAACTTTATTATGAGTAACTCAAATCCTCTTGTAGGCATAATTATGGGCAGCGACAGCGACTGGCCCACGATGAAAAAAGCGTGTAAATTGTTAGATAAATTCGATATCGCTTACGAAAAAAAAGTGGTCTCCGCACATCGCACCCCCGATATGATGGCTGATTATGGAAAAAAAGCGCGTGAGCGGGGAATCGAAGTGATCATCGCCGGTGCGGGCGGCGCCGCTCATCTGCCGGGGATGACGGCTGCTTACACCACACTGCCGGTTATTGGTGTTCCTATCAAGACAAGCACCCTCAGCGGACTCGACAGCCTCTATTCTATCGTACAGATGCCTCCGGGCGTTCCCGTCGCAACCGTGGCTATCGGTAAAGCAAAAAATGCCGGTCTATTGGCTGCCCGGATCTTAAGTACCTCCAACGATGAAATAGCTGATAAATTAACCGCGTACCATGAACAAATGGCAGAAGAGTCCCGCGCCAAGACCAAAAATCTGACCTGATTAAGGCTATTTTCCTTTTGTAACAGAGCCAAAAAACAGAAATAAGATTCTGAAACAAGTTCAGGGTGAAACCGATAGAGAAAGGATATCCAATTCCTAATTCACCATTCGTAATTTCTCATTCTTCTTTCCAATTCACCCCTTCCTTTCAAGATAGGAAACGGCAGCCCTCCAGACGGCTTCCAGCTTGGAGTCGGCGTCTGCTTCGATAACATGATCATCACCAACAAAAATGACGCATGAGTTTCCTTTAATTTGAACAGGCGTCCCGTTTTCTTCAATTTTAATAACAACAGGCATCAACCATTTCCATGATAGGTGAAATTTCAGATCGGGCAGTTTCAAAAATGCCAGTGGTATATCTTTGACATCTTCCTGTTCAATTTTGATTGTACTGCCCATAAAGTCTTTAATGAGCTTGTTGCCATCTCTAATTTCCTGGTGTGTCATACGCTTTAAATGAATTTTAATTTTTACTGCCTCTAAAATGAGAAAAATTAATGAGAAATGAAGCGTCTTTTTTAAAGCGTTCAGTATTTCTTCTATATCAAATTAATTACAAAACCATATTATATATGTGAATGATTATGCTTCAAAAGTAATTCTATATAACCAAACGACTTAAAATTCTAACTCTATAATTAATTATGGATACAAAAGTTTGGTTTATCACAGGAACATCACGCGGCTTTGGACGCATTTGGGCGGAAGCCGCACTTGACCGCGGCGATAAAGTAGCTGCAACGGCTCGCAACCTTCATGATATATCTGAATTGGTTGATGAATACGGGGATGATGTGCTCCCGCTGAAATTAGATGTTAATAATCGTGATGACGTTTTTCATGCCGTTAACGAAGCCAATGACCATTTCGGTCGCCTGGATATAGTGGTTAACAATGCCGGTTATGGCTTATTTGGCATGATTGAGGAAGTCAGTGAAGAAGAAGCCCGTCAGCAAATTGAGACGAATCTGTTCGGTGCACTCTGGGGCACGCAGGCGGCCATCCCGATTATGCGCAAACAGGGACACGGTCATATTTTGCAGGTTTCGAGTATTGGTGGCGTGACCACTTTCCCCATCTATGGGATTTACCATGCTTCAAAATGGGGACTTGAAGGTTTCTCGGAAACAGCGGCTCGTGAGATCGAACAGTTCGGTATTGATGTAACCATCATTGAGCCCGGCGGTTTTGCCACCGACTGGGGAGGCGATTCAGCGCATCATGCTAAAAATCAACTGGAAGTTTATGATGATATGCGTAAGGCGATTTACAAACACCGCGAAGAGCGCGAGGCAGGCGATCCCGAAGCCACCGCTGATGCCATACTGAAGGTAGTCGATGCCGAAGATCCACCCTTGCGTCTGTTTCTGGGTGATGAACCTTATCCGCTGATCAAAAAGCGCTATAAGGAACGCCTGCAAACCTGGGAAGAATGGAAAGAGGTATCAGCCGGCGCACAGCACAAATAATTCATGTTCATGGTTTTTACTGCATTAAAAATTTTTCCTTATTTTGAGGGATGTTTTTTTCAATACAATTCTTCTGTTTCGCACAAAAATCCAAAAAAGCACCGCTTAAATAGCTTGCCAAACGCATCATCAAAATAAAACTCAGAAATCAACCATAAAAATTTATCTGTTGAAGCGTGTTAACTCGGTAGGTCAATAAAATATTAAAGAAAATCCAATAACGGGAATATAGGAACGAATAAAGGAAATAGATTTTCTTATTATATTGGTTACTTCTCAACCAACATTTGATTTCAATACGAATAGATATGAATCTTAGCAATAACACGATTTTAATCACCGGCGGAACCTCCGGCATCGGCCTGGGCCTGGCCAAAATGTTTTTGGAATCAGACAATACTGTCATTATTTGCGGACGACGCGAAAACCGGCTCAACCAGATCAAAAATGATCATCCAAATATCATCACGCGTATTTGCGATGTATCGAAAGACTCAAAACGAAAAAACCTTTTTGAGCGGGTAACTCAGAATTATCCGGATACTAATATACTGATCAACAACGCCGGAATTCAGCTGAGAATGGATTTGACGCAACCCGTGAATATGGATGACGTCCGGTCTGAAATTGATGTCAACTTTTATGCACCGGTGCACTTGTCTTCACTTTTTGCCCGGCATCTTTCGAACAGGGAGAATGGAGCGATTATCAATATCTCATCGGGACTGGCCTTTACGCCTATGGCCGCGGCTCCCAACTATTGCGCAAGCAAGGCGGCGGTTCACTCCTTTACTATGTCGTTGCGATTTCAGCTTCGGAATACACCGGTTAAGGTTTTCGAAATCATCCCTCCCTCGGTTGATACGGAATTAGGACACCAGAATCGCTCGGATTCATCCAAAAGTCATGGGGGCATGGATGTATCAGAATTTGTTGATGGCGTAAAAAAAGCATTAATCAGCGATCAATATGAAGCACCTATCGGCCCGGCCAAAAACTTGCACGCAAAACGGGAAGCACTATTTGATAAAATGAATCAGCGTTTCTGAAAAAATAATATCAGCAACGCTCTATAATTGTTTGCTCTATATAAATTCGGAGCCAAATTAATAAAATTAATTTCTTTTTTTATTGAAAAATAATAACCGTATGTTAGGGCACATTAAAATACGCCATTTCTGTAATTACCTTTTTAGAGAGACGCGAAAATTTTTATCTCCTCCAATGGTTAATTATCGATGGTTCTAATACAATAAGTACAAATTATGCAATACGGTAAAATTAAATGGTTTGATGCCCAAAAAGGATATGGATTTATCAAACCGGATGAAGGAAAAAAAGACGTTTTTATTCATAAAAATAACGTCGAGGGACTCAGATTTAACGAAGGTCTTGATGATGGACAAGAAGTTGAATTTGATGTCGAAGAATCTCCTAAAGGATTAAGTGCCATAGAGGTGCGCCGGGTTTAGAAATATTTTTCTATTTTCTAACCCTGTTGATTTAAAGCCCGAATAAAATTCGGGCTTTTTCTATTAATATCAGCTGAATACATCCTTTATTTTAGAGAAGAAACCTTTGCCCGTGCCATTTTTATTTTCGGCCGCGAAGTTTTCATTGCCTTTCAGCGCTTCAATGTGCGAACGTTCTTCCTTACTCAGATCATGCGGCATGTACACATTCACGCGAATATATTCATCCCCAACCCCCGAATTATTTAACCCATGAATACCTTTGCCCTTCATGCGCAATAACTTTCCGGGTTGTGTACCCGCTTCAATTTTTACCTCCGCTTTCCCTTTCAGAGTTGGTACTTCTTTTGTTGTACCCAAGATGGCATCCGGTACGCTGATCACCAAATCATAGTAGATATCATTTCCGTCACGCTCAAAATGATCGTGCTCTTTTTCCTCAATAAGCACGATCAGGGAACCTGCTTCGCCCCCCCGTTTACCTGCATTACCCTGATTTCGCAGGGTTATATAATTACCTTCTGTCACACCTGAAGGGATACGAACCTCTACGGTTTCTTCACCTTTATAGCGGCCTTCCCCATGGCACTTTGGACATTTTTTGGTGATGATGCGGCCTTCGCCATGACACTCAGGACATGTTTGCACGTTCACCATTTGTCCGAGCATGGTGTTGCGGACCTGCCGAACTTCACCCATGCCGTTACATGTACTGCATGTTTGATAATCGTTCTCGGTCTCCGCACCGGTCCCGTTACATTTATCGCATTTTACCTGCTTTTTTACTTTTAGTTTTTTCTCTGTGCCGAAAGCAATTTCTTCGAGGCTCAACTCAACACGTATTTTCAGATCAGAACCCGGTTGCCCTGCAGAGCGCCGGCCGCGTGATCGTCCGCGACGCTGGCCGCCAAACATATCACCAAAGTCAGAACCAAATATTTCACTGAAATGGTTGAATATATCTTCAACGCCGGCTCCGCCAAATCCCTGGGCACCACCGCCGTTAACTCCCTGGTGGCCGAATTGATCATAGCGCCGTCGTTGTTCTTCATCACGCAACACCTCATAGGCTTCCGAGGCTTCTTTAAACTTTTCCTCGGCCTCCGGATTTTCATTATTCCTATCCGGATGAAATTTCATCGCTTTTTTTCGATAGGCTTTTTTAATTTCCTCCTGGCTGGCGTCTTTACTTACGCCGAGTATATCGTAATAATCGCGTTTAGGCATGAATCGAATTTATTTTATTCGCTTACAATTACTTTTGCATGACGAATGGTTCGATCTCCAATTTTATAGCCATTTTCAACGACCTGAAGCACCGTATCGCTATCAACAGAATCGTCTTCTGGTTTTCTACGCATCAGGGCGTCGTGAACATCAACATCAAAGGGGATGCCTTCCTCATCAATGCGTTCAACCCCGTGTTTGCTCAATACTTCGTCGAACTTGTCAGCGACCAGGGATACTCCTTCTAAAAATTTCTGGTTTACATCCATGTCTTCAGAAGCCTCAAGCGTGCGTTTCAAATCATCACTTACGCTGAGAAAATCTTCAATCGCATTCGCTTTAGCTGTATCATAAATTTTAGCACGCTCACGCTGCACTCGTTTCCGATAATTATCAAGTTCGGCCGCTTTGCGTAAACGAGCATCCCGCGCTTCATCTAAATCTGCCTGCAGTTGATCAATTTCTTCATCACGTTCTTTTAAGATTTCACGCAGTTCATCCGCTTCCAACTTTTCATAAGGAGAAGCGGCTTCCTCTTCCTGCTCTTTGTTAGCTTCAACAGCTTCTTTTTCATTTTTTGATTCCTCTTCGGGTGCTGTTTTTGTTTGTTTCTCAGACTCGCTCATATATTTTTCTAATATTCTTTTAAAATTCAATCCATAAGTTCTTCGTGATTACAATTTGTGCAAATAGTATGCCAGACATTTATTAACGTCAAATTTTCGCAGTTTAGCATGCAAAAATTACCTGAATACTTAAAATTTTAGCGCATTCTTGTTATCCTTCATCCTCTTCATAAAAAATCTCAATCATATTACCATCCGGATCAGAAATAAAAACAAAACGTCCACGCTTACGATTTGCCGGCCCGCTGAGGATAGTTACCTCATGCTCTCTGAAATAATCAGCCAGTTCATCCACGCGATCAGGGGAATCTACATAAAAACCAAAATGATCAACCCGGTAATCGCGGGAAGCCGGGTCATAGCTCGTTTCTGCTTCAACAAGCACCAGTGTATCTTCCTTGCCAATCTGGTAAACCGCCATGCTTTGGCCCATTTTTCGTACCAATTCAAAACCGAGCATATTTCCATAAAATTCTTCGGCATCGTCTATATCGTTCACACGAATTGTGATGTGATTCAACCCGGTAGGATTAAATTTTTCCATATTATTTTAGAATGTGATTCAAAATTTATTTTTGATATTTTAAACAGAAGCTGAAAATAAGCTTTTTAGCTGTTATCTTCATATCTGATTGAGGCAGATAGCGTTTCAACCGGAATTTTTGGACAGAGTATTGGCAATGTGCATTGCACGACAAAACTCAATGAATATCAGATATTTCGTTCGTGATATTGTTTTTGCAGCTTCCATTTATTACAAGTAATGTAACTCATATTCTATCGTTAAAAAATATCCGACACTGTTTTTAAACCAATGTATTAACGGTTAAACCAACAAACTTTGGCTACGCTTTTTCTTGTTGCAACCCCGATCGGCAATTTAGATGATTTTTCGCCACGAGCTGTCAAGGTACTTCAATCTGTATCGTATATTGCTTGTGAGGATACGCGTACTTCGGGGCATTTACTCAAACACTTTAATATAGATGCGCAGACATTCCCTTTCCACCAACACAATGAGCATCAAAAGGTAAAACATCTAATCAACCTGCTTGATGCCCATCAGGATGTCGCCCTAATCTCGGATGCCGGTATCCCGGGCATTTCTGATCCTGGATTTTTGGCAGCGCGGGCAGCACATAAGCATGGTCACCACGTTTCTGCTATTCCGGGGCCGGATGCGGCTACAACAGCCCTTGCCGCAAGCGGACTGCCAAGTGAAAGATATGCTTTCGAAGGATTTTTGCCTGCTAAAAAAGGACGGCAAAAGGAGCTTAAACGTATCGCTGACGAAGAACGGACTATTATCTTGTATGAAAGTCCCCACCGGCTGCTGAAACTGCTGGATGAACTGAAAAAATATGTTGGCGACCAGCGTTTTTTGGCTGTTGCGCGTGAGCTTACCAAAAAATTTGAAGAAATCGTGCGCGGACGCCTGTTTGAAGTTAAAGCTAATTTTGAACGCCGCAAGACCATTAAGGGTGAAATCGTGGTTGTTATTGCTCCGAAAGATTATACCGAATGAATACGAAAATACGAAGTTTCTGGAATAATAAATGGCTGCTTAGTATTGTAGCCGGAATACTGCTGGGACTTAGCTTCCCGCCCTTCCCCTTTCCTTTTCTGGAATTTCCGGCACTTATCTTCATTTTACGATTAATTACTTTATCTAAATCCGCCAGACAAGCGGCCTACTACAGCTATCCCGGTTTTTTTATTTGGAATGTTATTGTTTCGTATTGGATGATGCTGGCCAGTGTCATTGCCGGAATCGCTGCCATTTTAGCAAACGCCGTGCTGATGTCGCTCATAGTTATGCTGCAATATTTTGCCCAAAAAAAGTTCAAAAACGGGTGGATCATAGCGTTGCTGCAAACGGCATTCTGGGTAAGCTTTGAATATCTGCACCTCCATTGGGATCTTTCCTGGCCCTGGCTTTCACTCGGCAATGCGTGGGCCAACGCTACCGCTGTCATTCAATATATTTCGGCAACCGGTTATCTGGGCATTTCGTTTTGGGTGATGTTTAGCAGCACGCTCATATATCAGATCATTAGACAGCCCGGGAAAAATTTGAAAATTGGTGCTTCAGTTGTCCTTCTGCTTTTTCCCGTGATTTCTCTCATCCAGCTTGCCTTTCTTCCTGCCTCTGCGAAAAAAACAATCCATTCTGAAAAAAAAGTACAGGTGGTGGCGGCTCAGCCCAATTTTAATACCTATAAAAGTAATGGTGGTTATGCCACGCCGCAGAAAGCTCTTAAACATTTGTTTGCACTCAGCGATTCTGTTCGTACCAGTAAAACTCAGCTTATATTGTGGCCGGAAAGTGGAATTTATCCCTACATCACCAATCGCAGTGCCCGAAGTTATGCAGCGCGGCAGGTTAAAAAGCGATTAAAAAAACGAGCTAAAACCTGGAATACAACAATCATTGGCGGCACAGGATACTTACAATATTTCCCAAAAAATGATCATCCGCCTTTGCCTAAATGGGCTGGTAAAATTCCCTATTTAACATACAATGCGGCCGTCGGCTTTTACCCAAATCAAACAATAAAAGTTTATCGCAAGCATAATTTAGTTCCTGTTATTGAGCGCTTTCCTTATGTCCGGTTCTTTAATAAAATTGATGTTTTCGGCTTGATAAACTGGGCTTCAATCCAACAGTTCGGTGAAGGTCACCAGCCGGATCAATTTAACATTGACGGCACTAAAGTTCCCGTATTAATCTGTTATGATTCAATTTATCCAGGCTGGGTTCGTCATTTCATTCAAAATGGTGCAGGTTTTATCAGTATTATTACGGACGACGGCTGGTGGGGCAATACCAGCGGACATATTCAGCATTTTGATTATGCGCGTCTTCGGGCTATTGAATTCCGGCGATGGGTAATACAGGATTCAAATAATGGGACTTCCGGAGTAATCACCCCGGATGGTTCCGTTAAAAAAAGAACCAGATTCGGAGATCGCACAGCATTTCGTTATAATGTCCCGGTTTTGCATAAATTCACATTTTACACGCGTTTCGGGGATTGGCTCCCGGTAAGCCTGCTTGTAATTTCTGCAATAAGTATTGTGGCGCTTATTTTCTCTTATTTTTACCCTGAACGCTGGAATTCACTTGGGGCTTCACCTTAAAATTATTGTGAGTGAATTGCCACAATGATATTAAATTTTACCTCTTGATCGGTTCGGGAATACACTCCTGTAGATTTTGGAATCAGTCGCTGGTAGTCATATTCAAAGTTTGCTTTCACCGTTTGTGAAAAATGATATCCAACGATGAGCGAGCCATTTATGCGATCCTGTCCTCCCGTAAAACTTCCGGAAAAACCGGCATTAGCCGGATTTAAATAAGCCGCTGATTTTTTAAGGGCATCTCCCAAATCTGAACTCAATACATATTTTTTCTCTATATCCTGGTTATAACTGGAATTAATGGTAAGATCAACTGCATTATTAATACGCGGGAAAAGTGGAATTTTGAAATTCCGCATGGTATAGTCAACCGTCAGTTTTATTCCTTGTGACTTCTCATCGACAACCGTCGCATTCGAAAGAGCCAGGCTTGTAATTTTGCTATAATTATACTGTAAATTCGTCTGGAGGTCTGAAATCCACGTTATATTTAGCCCAACCAACGGCGAAAAGTTTTTTTCGATATTGATAGTAGCCGGGGCATATTTATCACGCCTGTTTTGAACGATATAATTGCCCAGCGTCATTGGGGGCAGTAAGCTTTGATCGGCATTATAATCGTAAGAGAGGCGGTAACGTCCGCTGTACTTATCCAGCAGTGATGCGTGTTTTATGAAGCGACCAATAAATGGAATAGTATTTTCAATGCCTGTCCATGAGATCCGCCATCCCGGCAGCGGAAAAGGCGTAAACCCACGGTCGCCGACCGTCCCGGTTAAGACACCCAGATAAGCCTTCCTGAACGACTGCTGCAGTGAATATCGCCCCAGTACGGATAAGCCGTCCTGGTTTCCGGTACCGTCGCTCAGGGTATCGGTCTGTGATGAAATATCATTCATCGCAATCTTTAGCTGATTTCTAAAAAAGTTTGCATAACCTCCGCCAAAAGCCCATACGCTGGATATTATCTTTCCGTTCTCATTTCGTATTATATTTGACGACTGATCCGGGGCAATGGTGACGGAACGGGTATTGGTTTTATTCCATTGGGTATTCCAGGTAAGATCGAGCGTTAAATTCTTAAACGGTAAAAACCTCATATCAACTGTCAAATTGTCGTTTAAATTACGGTTTGAGGGCAGCTGAATAGACTGCTCACTGTTGTTATTATCGACCAGACGATTCAGACCGATTACTTCCGCAAATCCCGTGCGATAAGAAAATGGCGGCGAAAAATGATTACCGCCCCTGTTAAATTGATCAAAAAATGGTGCTCTGCCGGCATAACCGGATTGAACCGAACTGGTTGAGATGTTAAAAGAGGCGTTAATCGTCTGAATATTCAACAATGATTTCACAAATCCACGCGCTCCTCTGGCCAGTATATGGCCCAAACCGGATTTTTTTTCATCCCCATACGACTGCCCCTGACGCGAGTTTTGATACCGTGAGCTATTATTCATCCACTCCCGGATGTTAAATTTGAGTGATTGACTCAGCGACATATTATTGGAGACTGTGGCTCCCAACTCCGACCCCAAGGGACTGTTTCTCCATTGATATCCCCCGTTGTACGAGGCAGAATAATTAATCCATTGTATCGGATCAATTTCTTCAAGATGCGGCTGCCAGTTGGCACTGTATGATTCCTTATAATTATTACGCCGGGCTGAAAGCGTATCACTTAACAAATTTTTCAAAACTGTGAATGTAGGCTTAACTCTGAATACTGAACTGTCGGTATGAGCTGCTCCCTGTTCATACCAGATCCCGGCTCTGGAGAGATCATAAACCGTTCGACTATGAAATGCAGTATTTATAGAGGGAGTCAGATTATAGGAAAACCCAAAGTTGGTATTGTATGTAAAGGAGTGTGACTGCTGAAGCGGGAATGCCCGCGTGTTTCTCCGTTGATTATTCGGTACACTTCTTCGTTGCTGCTCGGTGTAACTCCGGTTGATTCCGACGGAACTGTTTATCGAAGAGGGGGCATATCCAAACCTTAAGCCGGCCAGCGACCTTAATAACGGTATTCCTCCCAAAAAACCAAACGGTCGTAAAAAATGATTCTGATTAAAATTTATGTTGTAGCGCAGTGATCCGCTGTAATTCCAGTTTCTCTGGTGTGAGTACTCAGGATTATGCTTTAATCCCTTGTTATATATGTAATTAAGCGTGGTGTTATCGAGGATATATTTACCAAAAGCATTATGAGAAAAGTTCTTCGTGGCATTCGAAATATTTAAGGAAAAATTCCTTGAATACATTTGACTCTGATTAATACGCCTGTCGATCAGGGAATTTTTTTCTGCAGCATTCAGGTCTTTACGGGCTCTCACCGCCCGCTTGAAATCCTTGATGGTAACATCCCCTTCGTTGGGCAAATACCGGGGCGTTGAAGTAGATTGACGAGCCGATACTGATACCGGAAAGCTCCATCCAAACCGATCGGGTATAAATTTATTCATATTGAAGGTTGAATTTAAATCGTAAGCAAATTGGTCTGAAGTGCTGCGCTGCCCTAACCGTGAATCCAGTGCACCGAAGCCATCAGTCCGCTGATTTACATCCAGGTTTACTGAGGCAAAGTCTGCCAGTTTTAGATTCACTTTTCCTTTTGTGGCAAAGCCCTTTCGATTATGAAAACCTGATACACGCAACTCATCGACCCACACTTCCGAATCAACGGAAGGAGTTCCCCCTTTTGAAACATTATTGGGATCAAAGGGATTTTCCACACCCATTCCAATCTCACTAATCCTGTCAAGTGAAGGATTGCCCTTTATAGCGAGTACGGCCCCTGGAACGGAATCCGACAATAAGTCACTGCGTTCGAAGCGTTTGTCAGTCGGTACTCCTTTTTGGTCGCGCAGCTGCTTCAGTTGCTTAAACGCGCTTAGCAGAACATTCATATTATTTTTTGAATATTTCCATATTGCCCGCGCCTCCCGCCTTCGCTCGGCGTTAGATAGTTTGCTCAGAGGTTTATTCGAAAATGGAAAATTTTTGCTGGTGGGCGTGATGGGCTGCCGATATTCATAATAATTATTTACCAGGTCGGTCCCGAAGCGGACAACCAATTCAAGATCATTCTTACTCTTGTAACCTTCACCGTGGACGTACATTCGCACGTGAGAATAGTTTGTCATGTTCAACCCGCCGGGAAAATCACGCTTAATCATTTTCAATTCTCCCGGACCGAGATTCTTTGTTTTTAATACGAGAGACTGTTCATTGCCCAATATCTTCCGTTTGCGCTCCTGATTTGTCGGCCGTACAGCCCCGCGCGGCTGACGATATGGAATAGGCTGACGGCGGCTGTCTTCTTCAATATTTACAGTTGAAATATTTAAATTTGCCTGTGAATTTTGATTTGCATCTACTTTTTTGGCATGCTGCCACTGATTACCAACAAGTTTAAATGTAGCAAAACGAAGCGTAAAAGGTTTCTTATATCCTGACATCCAAACACGAATATGAGTGATATCCTGGAAATTCTGGATATTTCCAAACTTACGTTTAAACTGTTTTAGTGGAATCTTAAAATGATACCAGCGATCCTGTTGCCGGCTGCCGGGAATTTTATCGGCGATATAATTGCTCTTTGCTCCCGGTTGAAGCTTATTGATTGTAGCAGGATTTAAATTTATCTGGTACTCATAATAAGCATTGGTCTTTTGGACATGCGAGGGATTAATCAACCCCTCGGTATTGGGTTTATTCGTGATGGCCCGTTTATTGCTGGTATTTGGCGGAGTGTTTCCTTCGGTATAGCCATACATACGATAAAACCGTTTTTGCAGGGGCTCGCCTTTGAGTTTGCTCTCACCGTAGTACACATAGTCATCATTAGACGGATCATTTTTTATTTTTTTAAATTGCTGGCTGTTGGTACCATATTCCGCCCGCATTTTTTTTATGAAACTACTGAATAAGGTCTGTTCGTTTTTATTATCTATCCCCCCCCGATCGGGTGCGCCATCGAGACCCACATCCTCTTTTGCCCGATTTTTATTCGAAAATTGTCCCTGAGGAGGTGGCAATGGATTGGGAATATACGACCGCGCCTGCTGGCCATAATTATCGACTTGCAAATCACTTGGACGGCGGGCAAGACCATCTTCAGTATTGGTTTTAAAGTTTGGAATCACATCTTCCGACACTTTGCCAATATCAATATAAAGATGCCCGTTATAATCTTTTTTGTCCTGGGCCGTAGGCGTACGTCCATTCGGCAAAATAGGTTCTACCCAGAATTCCACATATTCCACATTGTTTTGGCTTAAATCTTCTTCCCCCGATGGCAGAGTGGTCGTCATACCGCCCCATGTATGACCGGGATGATCATTCAGTAATGTTTTTAGATTATCATTGTAATTATACTGACCGCGCTTGTCCGGATTATAATGCACATCGAGTGTTGATATATAATTCTGTCCCGATAGCACATCTCGATTGGGAAAAACATCTGTGACACGGACCGGTTGTGTTTCGGGCGTTCTTGATACGTTGCCTAAAATACGGTCCACATTGCGGGGAATAGTGTACCATGAAAATTGACTGCGAAGATCCGAGCGGGCAATTTTAGTAGATAATGTGACGTTTAGCGATTGGGGAGGATTGGCACCAAAATATGGTTTATCAGGCGCGTAACCCGGCACAGCTGCAGGGGCTGCAGCGATATGCCAGCGTGAGGGATCTCGGAAGCTTATATTGATGTCATCGCCTTCAAAATCATCGATATAGGAAAGACCATTCTTTTGATCGCCGGTAAGCCGATTATTTTTTATTGCTCTTGCCACTGCATTCGTATGAGCCACTCCGGGCCGAAGTTGGGCAAATTCACCACTGATACGCAAGTGCGAAGGCGCTTTTGTTTGTAGAAGAGGCATCCAGTCAAGAACCCTTGTGAGCCATGGCAAATTAAAGTGTGCTTTTGCGTCAAAACCAAGCACGGTATTATTAACCGGTTCGTTGCCCAGTCGAATCTTATCCTGGTTGGGTTGCTCTTTAAGATGAAAGTAAGTGGAACCGATATTTATATTTTTGCCGAGGGTGTAGTCTGCCCGAACACCCGTTAATCGCCGTTGCTTAATCTGAGAAAGCTGATTTTTCTCATACTTTATTTTAATTTGCTGTCCTTTTTGCAGGTAGCGGTCATTTAGAATTGTGACCGACCCTATCGAATAATCAACCCGGTAATCGGTCCCTTTTTGGAGTTCTTCTCCATTCGCATAGACATGAACTGAGCCTCTTACCGGCGATAGCCCCAGCGAATAATGATTCGAAACACTCCCTTTGGAACTGCCCCGGATACTGTAATAATTATTTTTCGAGTCTTCCTGTGCTTTTACCTGCTTCTGGCGATAAAGCTTTTCAAACGTTAGATGGTTGATCTGGCTTTTCGATAATCCTGAATTGACAAGTAGCGACTGTATGCGATTACCAAAAGGTTGCAGATAGGGAAAAATAATACGACCGTCCGCAGGATTCAGCGTGCCGGTACTGAAATCAACTTTATTATCGGGTGTGACGGCTCCCTGCTGGTTGACCCGGTCCAGCCCGAGTTGCTGCAGCAGCGGAGTGCTAAGATCGGGTAAGGAACTGCTCGGCACATTGGGCTCCGTATATTTGATATCCAAATTAAGTCCCTCCTGGGTGATATTTTTCACCCCCAGATTGTAGATATTTTTCATCATCAGTTTCCACGCCGGATTAGTGGTTGTCATGGTGGGGGGACGAATAAGCTTTAAATAAATGCGATTGCTCCCTCCCTGGCTTACATCACCCACGCTGATCGTTTTACCTGTCCGGGGATCCTTATACTTAAAGGAAACGGCCAAAGCCTGCCGCGAACTAAGCGTTCGTTTCAGAGTAATGAATCCCAGGGCGCGATTGACTTCGTAGTCTTTCCCCTGCTGCAGTGGTACAAAATAGCCCTCTACAAATTCTGAGGGGTCCACATTAAAATCGCTTGCTGATACGCCCACCGAAGGATCGCGATATTTATTCAGCAAGGAGTTTGGAAAAGCATCATTGGCTCCATTGGGCGGGGCAAAAGTACTGTCTCCCTGATCTACATCACCCAGAGGAACCAGGGCTATGGCCTTGCGCTCTCCCTGCGCCGACGAACTTGATTGCGACTGTCTTAAGACCCAAACCTTCACCTCGGTCAGTTGAAGAGCCTGTCCCAGTTTTTGGGGATTCGACATATCCTGCTCGAACTGTTGCCGCGTATAAAAGTCCAGAAAAAAGTTCTTATCATATTCATAGTCGGCCGGGCGAAGGTTAATTCTGCGCTTTTTTGCCCCGCCCGTGATCGTTTGTGTATTTGCTTGTCCGTTTTGCTGGGAAAGCACAGAAGTCAACTTTAATGATCCAAGTTTAACAACCGACTTTACCCCAAACAACGCCTGTCCGCCCCGAATCAGGCTGTTCCCACTCTCCATAGATACATTCCCCAGCTGCAGTCGTTGTAGAATTTCATTACTGTATCCCTTGTAAAGTATATTAACCCGATTTTGAAAATTGAATGCTGCCTGTGTATTCCAATTGGTTCTGATGAACAGTTTATCCCCGATTTTACCCTGAATATTCAATTTTAAATTCTGGTTGAAAGTTGGACTAACCTGCGTCTGCTGATCAGGCGGGACCTGGGGATTTTCGGTTTTACTGATAGAAGCCCCCACATTCATATTCGCTGTCCCATTCACCTGCAGGTTTACCTCATTCTTGCCGAATATTGTAGCAAAGGCTGATTTACGTCCCGCCGGTATATTAAATTTAAAATTCATTAATCCTTGGGACTTTGTTTGGGATTGCTCATATTCACGGATGAGTTCCTGCCAGTTGCTACGCTCCGACTGCCGTCGGCTTTGGGCCTCATATTGGTGAAAATTCATAACATAAGGCTCGGCAACCGGTATATTATACAAATACCGCCGGCTAATATACCGGCCGCTCGAATCGCGAACGATGTTTATCTTTTCGCTCGGGACTTTGATATAAAAAAGAGGTCCCGGATAATTTATGAAAGGATATGAAATAAAAGGCAATGGCGGTACCGGTGGCAAGCTATCGGCCGCGGCCGAATCCACACGCAATGAGTGATTTTTATGCGTAACTTGCGCATGGAGCGGAGCGAAAAATACTGCCGTAAACAGTATAGCAATCGCCCCTGCTAATATCTTATTTGATATACTGTATCGCACCAGGTGCTGCTTACTAATTTTTAAAATCGAATGCTAACAATTAGTATCTGTGCTTAGATAAGAGGTGCCTTTTTTTAGTTAACTTGTAGTTGTTATATGATTGATTTTTACAGGGAAAAATCAGTAAATAATATTTTTCAAAAAATATTAAACCAACGATTACGATCGTTTTGTAAAATCGTAGTATAGGCCTAATTTACGGTTCATTCAACCCTAAAATAACGATGAAGATATTTCCCAGTAAAATACAGCTTGATATTCTTAAGCGGCATGTCGGTCCGTTTATATTTTGTTTTGTCACCGTTATGTTTTTACTGCTCATGCAGTTTCTGATTTTATACATTGGCAAGCTTATAAGCAAGGGGCTTCCGGCCTTAATTATTTTAAAACTTATTGTTACAAATTTGGCATATATGGTTGTACTTGCCGGGCCAATGGCTGTGCTTGTCGCTTCATTGATGGCTTTCGGAAAATTTACGGAACTTAATGAATTGACCGCATTACGTGCTGCCGGAGTAAACCCTATACATGTTATTAACCCGGTTTTAATCGCAGGTTTTTTGCTGTCTGTATTCATGTTCTGGTTCTCGAATGATGTATTACCCAATGCCAACCAGCGGGCCCGCTCGCTTTTCCTGGATATCCGAACCAAAAAACCAAGCTTTAATCTAAAGGCCAATGAGTTTTACAATGGCATAAATGGCTATACATTTCTGGTGAAAAGAATGCCCTCTGATTCTGATTCATTATATGATATCACCTTGTTTCAGGAGCCGTCAGCTCACAGAAATGAAGCTGTTATCAAGGCTAAACGTGGATATCTGAAAAGTAACAACCCGGAAACACTGACCCTGTACTTGTATAACGGTTCCATAATGCGAAGTTTTTATCGGCAGGAAGGAGATAAGATAACAGAACGATCAAAATTCCATCGCTACCGTATAAGTTTTGATATTTCAGCGATGAAATTTTCTCAGTCCAAATCGAACAGAGATTCGCGAAATGACCGCACGATGAATATTCAATCCATGCATGCGGTTGTGGATTCACTCCAGCATCAAATTAAAGATGAAACGAATAACGTCTCCAAAAAACATACATTCATCACAAATAACCACGGTAAGAAAAAAAAAGCTCATCTATTTAACCAAAATACTCCTTCCAAAAGGAAAACAAACCATCCCTACAAAAGCAAGTATTTACTGTTACAGCTGGCACCGACCAGGTCTCAGCAACTCGAGTTATACCAGACTGCTATCAGTGGATTACGTGATTATCATTCATCATACCAAAATTTAAAGGTCAATACCGACTGGCGCGTGAATCGTATCGCGCAATTTTGGGTGGAAATATATAAAAAGTTTTCCATTCCGCTTGCCTGTATGATATTTGTCCTGATTGGGGCACCCATTGGTATGTACACGAAAAATGGCAATATCGGGATAGCTGCACTAATTGGCACCGGATTTTTAACTTTTTACTGGCTTTCACTCATCCAGGGAGAAAAACTGGCTGATCGCGGGGTTATTTCTCCCTTTACCGGGATGTGGTTACCCGATATAATATTAGCTGTCATCGGCATCATAATGACGTTGCAGATGTGCACGCCTTTTCGAATCTCGAAGCTATGGAATAATCGTGATGCTTAAAAAACTGGACCAATATATTTTTACCCGCCTGCTTGCTATTACTGTGTTCGTACTTGCTGTACTTATTTTCATATTTATTGTTATACATTTTTCCGACCACAGCGAAGAATTTACAGACAATGGTGCTACTCTTAAACAGGTTTTTACCATTTATTATCCCAATTACATTCCCGAAATCATCCGGCTGGTAACGCCGGTAGCAGTATTTATTGCCTGCCTGTATTTGACCGGACAAATGGCGGATCGGCTTGAAATTACCGCACTGAAAGCGGCAGGCGTCAGTTTATATCGGCTGCTGGTGCCCTATCTTCTATTCGCCTTTTTTGTGATTATTATTATAAGCTATCTGGATGGTTTTATTGTGCCGAAAACCAATGCCAGACGTCTTGAATTTGCCCAAAAATATTTGAATCGCAGTGTGAATAGCGAAAATCAAAAAAAGATTTACAGACAAGAGTCATCAAACACACTTCTGAAGATAAATTATTATAATGCGGCCAAAAAGAAAGGCCACAAGATTGAATTTTATAAGTTTAAGGGTGACAGTGTGAAGCAAACCACGACAGTACGACAAATGACATGGAGGAAAAAATCTAATGATTGGCATCTTGCAAATATTGAACGTCGCATATATACGAAAAATGGATTTAAGACGATTAAAATAGATTCTGTTGATACGACCCTGAATGTTTTACCGCGCGATCTCGCCCGAAAAACTTCCGACATATCGCAGCTCACCTACCCGGAGGCGGCTAATTATATTCAATCAATAAGGCGTAGCGGTGCAGGCTCGATTGATCCGCCCAAGGTACAATTTTATGGGCGTCTCGTATATCCTATTTCGATACTGGTCGTTTGTATTATCGGTTTTGCCATCGCCTCTGAAAAGCGCAGAGGTGGAAAAGGATTTTATATATTTATCGGACTGGCAACAAGCTTCATCTTTCTGGCGCTGATGAAAATAATTCAACCGTTCGGTAGCGAAGGACTCCTCACCCCTCTTTTGGCCGTACTCCTTCCACACTTGCTATTCCTGCTGATCGGCATCGCATTATTGATGAGAGCCCCTAAATGACGGATCAGATAAGATAATATCTTACCGCCGGAAAGCAATAGTTCGGCTCTGCAGTCACGAAACGGAATAATTAGGAGATTCCTTGGTAATTTGTACAGAATGAGGATGACTTTCCTTGTATGAAGCGGGAGAGATTTTCACAAATTCAGCCTGTTGTAATTCTTCAATATTAGCCGCTCCAACATAGCCCATGGCCGCACGGAGCCCCCCTTCCATCTGGTGGGCCACCTCATGGAGAAAACCCTTGTATGGCACTCGTCCTTCAATACCTTCGGGGACCAGCTTGTTAATGTCGTCCTCCACATCCTGAAAATATCGATCTTTGGATCCTTTTTCCATGGCTCCCAGGCTTCCCATCCCCCGGTACGACTTATATTTTCGTGATTCATAAATAATCGTCTCACCCGGACTTTCATCCACGCCGGCGAACATGGATCCCATCATCACAGCATCTGCGCCTCCACTGATCGCTTTGGGAATATCACCCGTTTGTTTGATTCCACCGTCCGCGATGAGGCCGACTCCATTATTACGGGCAAATTCTGCTACCTCCATAACGGCGCTAAGCTGCGGAACGCCCACTCCCGTAACGACACGCGTCGTACAAATTGAGCCCGGCCCCACGCCTACTTTTACCACATCAGCACCAGCCTCAACCAAAGCTTTAGCAGCACTTTTAGTGGCAATATTTCCGGCAATCAAATTTAAATCAGGGTAAGCATCCTTAACTTTTTTGACCATATCAATTACACCGGCGGAATGGCCGTGAGCCGTATCCACGGTGATGATGTCTACTCCCGAATCGACCAGTGCGTCCACACGATCCATGGTCTCGGCCGTCACTCCCACGGCAGCTCCCACGCGCAGACGTCCCATGTCATCCTTACAGGCGTTGGGAAAATTCATTCGTTTTTCAATGTCTTTGAAGGTGATTAACCCTACCAGCTTCATATCGTCATCAACGATGGGCAATTTTTCGACCTTATGCTTCTGCAAAATACGCTCAGCCTGTTCGAGCGTCGTCCCTTCGCGGGCGGTAATGAGATTTTCACGCGTCATGATGCCATTCAGCGGCTTGTCTACGAAATGCTCAAATCGCAAATCCCGGTTCGTTACAATGCCAATGAGCGTGTTATCATCTTCGACGATAGGGATGCCACCAATTTTATGTTTTTTCATTAGTCCCCGGGCTTCACGTACCGTTGCATCTTCAGCCAGCGTCACGGGATCCACAATCATGCCGCTTTCACTGCGTTTGACCATTCGCACCTGGTCAGCCTGTTCGTCCACAGACATATTTTTATGCAGCATGGCGATACCCCCTTCGCGTGCTAGTGCAATAGCCAGCCGGTATTCGGAAACCGTATCCATGGCTGCACTGATCACGGGAATATTGAGCGTAAGATTCGGAGTAAGCTGTACGCTGGTATCAACTTCTCTTGGCAGTGTTTCGGAATGAGCCGGGACTAACAGCACATCATCGTACGTAAGTCCCTGGCGGGTAATACGATTTTGAGTTTTATTTTCAGGCATGATGGAAAGGTCGGCAAAATTTAATTTTTTATTTTGCCAAAGATAAAAAAAATGCCACTTGGGTGCTTAATGAAATATAAATTGATTGCAAGCAGATCATACCTGAACGTTTCGAGTTTTTCCAGAAGGTGAAAAATCTACAATTTTGTTACCTTCAACGCATCAATCGCCGTCTGTAGCGAACATATTCCATCAAGATAAGCATCAACCCAATAGGTGACACGCGCCCGGCGCTTTCGGACATACGGATCACAGGTGGAATATTTTCCCTCCAGTTCTTCAACCATTGCTTTTACATCATCTTTAATCTCTATTTTCAGAGTATCCGGCAGATCGCCCCAACCCAAAAGGCTGAAAACTTCCTGCATTTTTTTGTGTTCCTTTTCTGCCTCCTGCGAGACTTTTGAGAGCAGCGGTTCAACATCAAATTGATCAGATGGAGTTTGAAGTTTGATTGCAGTATTATTCATGGGTATTATGATTTTTTTAGTGTTCATCCCAAACATAATACTACAGGGTGACATCATAATGTCACCCCATCTTTAGACAATTTTACACTCAAACAGGAATCCCCTGATACCGTTTCCTCATCCGATAATCAGCCAAAAATATCTCATCAGCATTGACTAATTAACGAGCTTACTGATGATCAGGATAAATAGATTTTTTTGCTGCCAACAGGGTGTTTTTCATCAGCATTGCCACGGTCATGGGACCTACACCACCAGGCACGGGGGTGATCCAGCTGGCTTTTTCCTTGACGCTTTCATAATGACAATCGCCCACCAGGCGGTACCCTTTCTCTTTCGTTTCATCTGTCACGCGATTCATTCCCACATCGAAAACTACCACGCCCTGCTTCACCATTTCCCCTCTGACTAAATTGGGCTGACCGGCTGCAACAACAATAATATCAGCCGATATCGTATGCTGCGTAAGATCCTTGGTATATTTATGACAAATGGTTGTGGTTGCCTTGCCAAATGATTCTTCTTTGGATAAGAGCGTCGAAACAGGCCGCCCTACGATATTGCTGGCCCCTACCACTACTGCGTGACGCCCCTTGGTAGGGATGCTATAATATTTCAACAATTCGAAAATGCCTGCCGGCGTGCAAGAATGAAAACTGGGTTGCCCAACCGTCAATCGCCCTACGTTCATTGGATGAAATCCGTCAATATCCTTATGATAGTCAATACATTCAATGACATCATGGCTTGAAAGATGGCTTGGCAGAGGTAACTGGACAAGAATTCCATCGACCGAATCATCCCTGTTATATTTTCGAATAACTTTTTTTAATTCCTCGGCGGAAATAGTATCAGGCAAACGATGGGTGTGAGTCCCGATTCCAACCTCTTTGCAAGCCCTCGTTTTGGCTCCCACATAAACGTCGGAAGCCGGATTTGAGCCAACCAATACGACTTCTAAAAAAGGAGACCGGTGCCCGTCGTTCACCCAATCCTTGACATCTTTTTTTATTTCTTTTCGAGTGATCGCTGCTACTTTTTTTCCGTCTATAATTTTAGCGGACATTTTAGGGCTTAATTTTGAGTTGTGAGTAGTGA
>DASQZL010000107.1:0-10822 GCA_035638715.1 Balneolaceae bacterium | reverse complement strand
TCAGCAATTCTCCAATTATTTATCCACCAGTTTTTTCAGCTCCGAGACCAGCATCAGCGATTCGATGGGCGTCATCCGATTGGGATCGCAGGCCTCGAGTTTATCAATAAGCATTTCGATATTGGGATCAAGTTGCGTCTGAAACAGTGATGGTTGCGCAATTTGTCCCTGTTTGTCCATGTCTTTGGCTGCCTTTTTAACGGCCGCCTTCTTTTTCCTGGCGCCCTCCTCAAGCGTACCGTTGCTGTCGGTGATATCCAAGCTGTGGCTTTCCAGGTTTTTGAGAATTTCCTTCGCTCTTTCTATCACGACCGAAGGCAAGCCCGCCATATCGGCCACCTGAATGCCATAACTATGATCTGTACCGCCACGCACCAGTTTCCGCAGAAAAACCACTTTTCCGTCATGTTCCTGTACTTTCACGTTATAATTTACAACGTGTTCGTACATATTTTCCAGCTCATTGAGTTCGTGATAATGGGTGGCAAACAGGGTTTTGGCTGCTACTGAGGGCTGATTATGCAGATATTCGGCCAGCGACCAGGCGATGCTAAGTCCATCGAACGTACTGGTACCGCGGCCCACTTCATCCAGCAGGATGAGTGAATTACGCGTGGCATTGTTGAGGATATTGGCTGCTTCATTCATTTCAACCAAAAAAGTGCTTTCCCCGGCCGCCAGGTTATCCGAGGCGCCCACGCGGGTAAAAATTTTGTCCACCAGACCGATATGCGCCTCATCAGCGGGCACAAAACAGCCCACCTGTGCCAGCAGCACAATCAAGCCGGTCTGCCTCAGAATGATGCTTTTCCCTGCCATGTTAGGCCCGGTGATGATGAGTATTTGCTCGTCTTCATTTTCGATGTGAATGTCATTCGGGATAAACGGGTCGCCGGGAGGAAGCGTTTTTTCAACGACAGGATGCCGGCCTTTGGTGATGTCGATGACTTGGTCATCGGCTATGGCCGGCTTGCAATAATTATTGCGGTAGGCAATTTCGGCGAAACTCTGCAGGCAGTCGAGTTCGGCCAGTGCCTGCGCCACTTGTTGGATATCTTCGGCAAACTCGGCGACATACAGCCGCAGCTCTTCAAAAAGTTCATACTCCAGCGTTTTGCTGCGCTCTTCGGACGACAGTATTTTTTCTTCCACTTCTTTCAGTTCCGGGGTGATATAGCGCTCGGAGTTGACCAGCGTCTGTTTGCGGATGAAATGATCAGGAACTTTTTCTTTGTGCGTATTGGTGACTTCGATATAATAGCCATAGACTTTGTTATAGCCCACTTTCAGGGATGAAATGCCTGTTTCCTGCGCCAGCTCTTCTTTAATTTTGGCAATATATTCTTTTCCATTCCGCGCCACGTCGCGCAGCTCATCCAGTTCATCGTTAAAACCGTCTTTAAAGATGCCCCCGTCGCGCAGGCTCGCCGGGGGATCTTCCTGTATGGCGTTTTCGATGCGTTCCTGCACCTCAATCAATAATTTGAGCCGATCGCTGATATCGTTAAGCAGCGGTTCATCCAGCGAGTTAAACTGCATCTTGATACGCGGCACCTGTGCCAGCGACATTTTCAGCTGCATCAAATCACGGGCATTGCCGCGACCAACACAAATACGTGAAATCAGTCGCTCCAGGTCACCGACCTGATCCAGCTCACCCTTCAAATTTTCGCGCGCTTCAGCATCGACATTCAACGCTTCCACTGCATTGAGACGCTCACGAATGGGTTTCAGGCGTTTAAGTGGGCGCATAATCCACTTGCGCAGCAGGCGCCCGCCCATGGCCGTGGCCGTTTCATCCAGTATTGAAATCAGGGTGCCTTCGCTGCCGCCCTCCCGGATGCTTGTCACCAGTTCCAGATTGCGCTTGGTGGAACCATCCAGCGACATGAACTCTTTATTTTCAAATTGCTGCAGCCTTCGGATATGTCCCAGTGAGGCCTTTTGCGTCTGCTGAATATAATGCATCAGCACGCCTGCGGCCACCAGAGCCGTTTCCATCTTCTCCACGCCAAAGCCTTTTAGCGAGTGCGTCTCAAAGTGATCGGTCAGCAGTTCGTAGCCATAATCGCCCTCATAAACCCATTCCTCAATAAATGTGGTATTGTAATCCTGTAGTTCCTCTGGAATTCGATTCTTGTGCTTTTTAGATAACAGCAGCTCTGCCGGCACGATTGATTGCAATAAATCAGGTACCTCGTCCTTTTCAACCTCACTGAGCGAAAATTCACCGGTTGAAACATCTGCAAAAGCAACGCCCGCCGTATTGCTGTTCCAGACGACGGCAGCCGCATAATTGTTACGCTTGTGTTCCAGTAATTTTTCCGAAAGGGTGACCCCCGGTGTGGTGATTTCGGTCACTTCGCGCTGAACGACTTTACGTCCGGAACTTTTTGCTTCCGATGGATCTTCAACCTGCTCGCAAACAGCCACGCGGTGGCCTTTTTTTACCAATTTGGGCAAATAAGTCTCCAGAGCATGATAGGGAAATCCGGCCAGGGGCGTTTGGTCGCTCCCATTGTTGCGTTTGGTGAGGGTGATACCCAACTGCTCGCTTACCAATTCGGCGTCATCCGCAAATGTTTCATAAAAATCACCCACCCGAAATAATAATATAGACTCCGGGTGTTCCTCTTTAATATTATGATATTGACGCATCAGAGGCGTCAATGATTTCGTCTTCGATGCCATAATCAGAAGCTATATTTGCAGTAATTTTAACAAAGATAAATCGTTAATATAAAAGATAAGAAGGAACAGGATAAACTCCATTATCAATCGGGAAGAATAGTTAAATTCATTTTCTTTGTCCAAATATTCTGTTAAAATGTTACTTGTCCATTCAAAATAACCGAAAACTCTTATTTTTAAAGAAATATTCGATACATGCCGGAATAAAATTGATATATGTAAATGTTTATTTTAAAATAACAGCAAATATGCTGTGTCAACAACAGCCATCAGGAACTTAAAGATTAAGTAGCAAAATATTTTGTTCAGGTAAACGGAATCACAAAGATAAACTTTATTTATAACAGGCATGTTTTCATAAATATATTATAACTCATTAAGTTTCGTCGCTAAGTTATCAGCTGATAAGCTTTAAATGCTCTAATATTGTGCATAAGTACAAGACCTTTTGGAAATTAATCATAAAGCACTTAAAAGAGGATGATGTATTTCATCATGCTTCTGCAATCACTTTTAATCTGATTATCTGTGCTATCCCGTTCACGTTACTTTTGACGTCCATTATAGGATATGTACTTTCTTATCAGGATGCATTTCAACAGGTATTACGCTATGCACACCAGTTATTCCCCAGCTTCACCTACCATTCAAAGAATGATGACGCTTTTAACGGTGCAATAACAATTAAGGCAATACTTGAGCCACTAATCGGTAACCGGCAGGTTTTTGGAATAATCGGTATCGTAATTCTTATCTTTTTCTCCATGGGGCTTTTTCATACAATAAAGCATGTTGTTTTCAAAATTTTTGAAATTAAAGATCGCCAGCATCCCATTATGGAATGGGCGCATAATCTTTTCACTTTTGGCCTGATCGGAGGCGTTTTGGTATTCCTGGCTATTGCTATATCTTTTTTCTCGGTTCTTAATGTTCAAACGGTTTCGTTGCCTTTTACGACCAAAGTGGTGGGGTTAGCATGGGCCCATACCTTCATTAAGCATGTTTTTCCATTGCTGTTCATACTTTTCATCTTTTATTTGCTATTCCGCCATATCAGCGAGACCCGCATGCAACGCAGCGTCGCACTTGTAGGGGCTTTGTCCTTTACCGTACTGTTTGGCATAGCTAAAGTACTGGTCGGTTTGTATCTCAATCACACCTTTTTTGGCTATCATCTTTACTATCAGGGCTATGCCGTCATTGTTGTAATGGGTTTTTGGGCGTTCTATTCAGCTGCGCTCTTTGTGATTTCCACGATTATTGCACGTTCATATCAGGATGTATTTCTGAAAAAGCCAATTCGGGAAAATCCTATTACTTCAATATCATAGCGCCGTATGGATGCTAAAAAACTTGACTACAATTTTTATCAGCGCCCGGATGTAGTTCAAATAGCCGAAGAGCTTGTGGGAAAAGTCTTGTGTTCACAGATCGGCGATGCCCCTGTCACTTCCGGTATTATTGTTGAAACGGAAGCTTACTGCGGACGCAATGATAAAGCATGTCACGCAAATAATGGTTTGCGAACGGACCGCACCGAAACCATGTATCAGGCCGGCGGGGTAGCCTATATTTATCTTTGCTATGGAATCCATCACCTGTTTAATGTAGTAACAAACGAAAAAGATAAGGCAGACGCCGTGTTAATACGCGCGATTCAACCACTGGATGGGATTGATACTATTTTATCGCGTCGCAAGGCAGAAAAAATACGTCCGCCTGTATCGGCTGGACCAGGTCGGCTGACACAGGCCCTTGGTATTACGACTGATTTAAGCGGTGCAAATCTCACGGACTCAATTATTTGGATTGAGGACCGGAATATCAGTATTAAAGATACCGATATTAAATCCACGCCACGGATCGGAGTTGATTATGCCGGCGAACATGCCAATAGGCCCTGGCGTTTTTCACTTAAAAACTCTGATTGGGTGAGCCAATAGCATTGACATTAATACAATATTTGCGCCCACTATATTCGTCAAAAGGCCAAAATAAAAAAAGTGCCCGCCAGCGAAGACGGACACTTTCGTAGAATTATTTTATACAATCGTTATTGGCTGCTGCCAGATTTCATCTGTTGAGCCATAATTTTTTGATAGCGTTGTTGTAATTGCTTGTCGCTCCGCAACGACTGCGCTATTAGGCGAAATCTATTCCAGGAAATCCCGTCATTCGTAACTGTATTTTTCAGCTTTTTAATCATTTTTTTCTGACTGGCTACGATCTTCGGTTGAACTTTTTTGTATGCTTTTTTTTCCTTCTTAGTAATATTAAGCGAATCCGCCATCTTGGGATTTCTCTTGCTCATTCTGATCATCTGATAGC
The DNA here is from genome assembly GCA_035638715.1 of Balneolaceae bacterium. Taxonomy (GTDB): domain Bacteria; phylum Bacteroidota; class Rhodothermia; order Balneolales; family Balneolaceae; genus SMO-BIN1. Next base: position 5,803 of record DASQZL010000107.1, on the reverse strand, counting down.
GCTTGGGAGTCAGGCCGTTTTTTTTGAGCAGTTTTTGTGATTGCTGCCTGAATTTTTGACTCTTTGTACGTACGTCGGTAGCAGCTTTAGCAAAATTGTGAAGTTCCTTTTTACTGACATCACTTGATTTTAACTGTTTTTGTTGTTGCTGTGCAAAAGCAGCACCTGCTACTAAAAAAAAGACTGCTGTTAGAGAGAGAACTTTTTTGTAAAAATTCATACTAAACGTTTTGGTTATGAAGAAATTTGTTTCTTTTTAAATGCTATGAATATATAAAATATATATATTTTGAGCCGAATAAAAATATATTTCGCCGTCTACATATTAAACTGACGCAAAGGGCGGTTAAAATTACGGCCGCTATCCCGGGTAATTCGCTGATTTGTCAGAATAGTGAGGGATCTATTTATCCGTTGAATCTGGTATTTACCGGTCGTTGGGGGGCGCCGCTACTGATAGCAGGAATTTCACGAGGGAAACGGGTGGCTTAGGCACATTTCGCTGTGACCAGGTATTACGGAAATCGTGGCTTCAGTCCAACTGTTCCCATCTGTAAACAATCGAAGTTCAATCCCCAGGAAAAAGTTGAAGTGTACATGTGTTGTATGATGCGTGCTTGTTAATAGATATCGCCCAATAGCTCAATCTTTATTTTTTCAAAATTGGAGTGCCAACCGTATTTTGATTTTTACGTGAGTCATAGCATTCTATTAGACTTATTACCGAAATGTAAAAGAAACTATTTCACAGAGTGACACAAAGAAACCACAGAGTTTCACTGAGATTTTTTCCTTGTGTGTCTCTCAGTGGATTCTCAGTGCCAACGCAGCGGAGTGCGCCGGCACGCGCGTGGTTGCCTTATGTAATAGCAATAAAACTACGTGTTGCTCTTTTTTTATTTCCATCCGCCCGTTTTAATATTGTTCTCATGTTATTTCATATAAATTCAACATAAAAATTGTTGCATTTAGCCGGCAGATAAATCATTAGTCTTTTTATCCCGAATTTACGTTATTTTATAAAGGGAAAAGAATTTTTCAGATAAAAAATCACCATTGATTGTACAAGAACTTAACCATCTGATGAGTGATCATTCGGATATTTTACTTTGTATTTTATTCGGTTCCATTGCCAACCAGCGAGAGTCGGTCGAAAGTGACCTTGATGTGGCAATTGCCGGTGAAAGAGCTTTTACTGCCGAACAGAAACAGGACTTCATCGAGGAGCTCGCAACGGCCTTCGGTCGCCCTGTCGATCTTGTTGACTTACAACTAATCTCCGGAACGCTTTTACACCAAATTCTAACAAAGGGAGAATTGATTTTTTGCCGGGATCACCAGCTTTATGCTGAACTCATGAAAAAAATGTTGTTCAACCAAAGCGACATGATGCCTTATTATTATCGAATTCTTAAAGAACGAAGAAAAAAATGGATCAACGAGTGATTGATGAAAAACTGGAGTCGCTGCGTCGGTGCATAAAACGGGTAGAAACCAAGCGCCCGGGCAGCCCTTCCGAACTTGAGGAAGATATTGACCTACAGGACATTTTATCTGTAAATCTGGAACGCGCCATTCAACAATGCGTGGATATTGGTGCGCATATAATTGCTTCCTCCGAAGAAGAGGCCCCCAATACGATGGCAGATACGTTCCAGAAACTGCTCGACATGCATGTTTTAACAAAAGAAACAGCCAAAGTTATGAAAAAGGCCGTAGGGTTTCGAAACATTGCCGTGCATAATTATGAACAAATAAACTGGAATATTGTTTTTAATATCTGTACCCAACAGCTTGATGACTTTAAAGAATTTGCCCGTGAGATAACCAAATATCTTACGACAACATAAATTCGAGAAAAACTGAATGAAAGCGTTGTGATCCTATAATTTCATCTCAACAATATTGCATAAGTCTTTATAATTTTTAAATGATCTGCACATCATGCCCATAACCAACGAAGAAGTCGCCCGGCAACTGCGGGAAATTTTTCAGCTAATGCAACTGGCCGGTGAAAACCGTTTTCGCGCGCTCGCTTTTGATCGGGCCTCCCAGACGATTGAATCACTAAGTAAGGATATTAACGAATATATTGAAAACGACACCCTGACCGATATTAAGGGAATTGGCGATTCCATTGCTAAAGACATTAAATCGTATGCTGATACAGGCAAAATAGAGGTTCTGGAGTCATTACGCGAGCGTATCCCGGAAAGTCTTGTCAAATGGATGGACATCTCCGGTTTGGGACCAAAAAATATAGCCAAAATTCATCAGAAATTAGGTATTTCTACAATTGAAGAACTGAAGCAGGCCTGCAAGGACGGGCGAGTGGAAGAACTTGAGGGACTGGGAAAAAAATCAGTGCAAAAAATTCTGCAGTCCATCAAATGGATGGAAGAACACGGGCAGCGGTGCCGGCTCGACCAGGCAACCGCCATTTCGGAACCGTTATACGATTTTCTAAAAGAGCAGAAGGGCGTAAAAGCCATTGAAATTGCCGGTTCACTACGACGCTCTCTGGAAACCATCGGGGATATTGATATTTTAATCGGCGCTGCAGAAAAAAATATTGCCAATATCTTTGATGTTTTTACCGGCCACGAGCTTGTTACCGAAGTGCTGGGGCAGGGAGATACCAAAAGCAGTGTCCGGACCAGGGAAGGCCGGCAGGTTGATCTGCGCATTGTGAAACCCAAGCAGTTTCCGGCGGCACTGATGTATTTTACCGGCAGCAAAGAGCATAATGTTGTGCTGCGTCAGCGTGCCCGTGAGCGTGGTCTTTCGCTAAACGAATACGGCCTGTTTGAGCTTAATGATGAGGGGGACACCAATTTCGACAAACCCATTGATTACAGCTCAGAAACTGATATCTATCAGAAATTGGATCTCCATTTTATTCCACCGGAGTTGCGTGAAGACCGTGGTGAAATTTCCTTTTACGAAGACCATGAAACGATGGATCTGGTTTCGGAGGATGATATCCGTGGCGTTATTCACGTTCACAGCACGTGGAGCGACGGCAAGTTTTCTATCGAAGAAATGGCCGAAGCATGCATGCAGCGTGGATATGAATATCTCGGGCTGACCGACCATTCCCAGACAGCGGCCTACGCCGGCGGTCTCACCCCGGATGAAGTAAAGGAACAATGGGAGGAAATAGACAAACTGAATGAAAAATTTGCGAGCGAAGATAAGAACTTCCGTGTTTTCAAGGGCATTGAATCTGACATTCTGGGCGACGGCAGCCTGGACTATGAAGATGAATTATTGGAACAATTCGATTTCGTAATTGCCAGCATCCACCAGGGCATCGATATGGGGCGTGAAAAAATAATGAAACGGATGCGAAATGTTATCAAACACCCGGCTACCCGCATGATCGGTCACCCTACGGCCCGGCTGCTGCTCAAGCGGGAGGGCGCCGATATGGATTTAAATGAATTAATTGAATTTGCAGTCGAACATAATACCGCAATTGAGATTAATGCCAACCCGCGGCGGCTGGACCTCGACTGGCGATATGGCGATAAAGCAAAAGAAATGGGGATGATGTCTTCTATCAACCCGGATGCCCATAGCACCGATGGTATCGATGATATTAAATATGGAGTGAAAATAGCCCGGAAAGGAAAATTCGACAAGGAACGCATCCTGAATACTAAAAGTGCGGATGAAGTCGCTGACTGGTTTTCAGCAAAGGTAAGTTCGTAAAATCAGTATAAACTTGCATGGATTTCTCTATTTTTTCACCCGCCTGCCGGATTGGATGATCATTTGCCCGCTCAAAAGTAGCGCCTTAAACAAAGGTATTTCCTTTGTATGAAATGAATTATCCAATATTCTAAATTTTTTTCAGATTACTTTAAGACAATTGTAATGATTATAGATAAATCTCTTTTTGCTCAATATGATATCGCAAAATTAGTCAAGGGAACAGTCGTTCCACGTGCCGTCGCCTGGACTTCAACCATAAGCGAGGAGGGCATTCGGAACCTGGCCCCCTTCAGTTTTTTTACGGTTGCCTCGCTTGATCCGGTTATATTCTGTATTTCGATCAGCCCGGGCAGCGACGCTGACAAAACAGGCGATAAAGATACATTGGCTAATATCAGAGCAACCGGAGAATTTGTCATTAATATAGTTTCCGAATCCCAGGCCAATCAGATGCACGAAACCAGCAAAAATCACAGAAAGAACGTTGACGAGTTCCAAAAGGCTGGGTTACCCGCTGCAAGCAGTAAACTTGTAGTTGCTCCGCGGGTATTGGGAGCACCCGTAAATATGGAATGTAAATTAAATCGGGTTATCGCGGTAGGCAGAAATTATCTTGTGCTTGGGCGATTAGTCTGTTATCACATTCGCGAGGATGTTTATATAAAAGGTGACAAGATAAATTATCAAGCTCTTCAGCCTATCGGACGTATGGCTGGTGACTACACTTACGTACGGGAATTTTTCGAACTACCCCATCCTGATTTACCGGTTAAGGACTCCGGCTCTGTTACATAGGTTTATCTACTGATCGTCCCTCAAGTATTTTTGGGCGTTTAGAACGGGCAAAAATCATTAAAAATGGCACTGGCCCCTCAGTGCAGGCTGAAAGCCCAATGCCTAAAATATTAGAATCAAAATTTTATGATTGATTATCAGTCCTTGCCCTTGCGAGTGGTTGAACCTCGTTCAACAAGAATGGGATCAAACTTTTTCTGGTGAAGCGTATCGCGTTCCGGGTGATTTATCATATCAGTCAGACAATCAATTGCTCCCGTGCCAATGGAGTACATTTTTTGATCGATGGTTGTCAAATCAAGGTATTTGCTCATCTTAATATTATCGTATCCCATGATGGCAATATCTTCAGGCACATTCATGCCTACCTGAGAAAGTGCGTAGATGGCGCCTACGGCCTGCGTGTCGTTCATGCAAAAAATAGCTTCAGGAAAGTTCCCGTGATTTAACATTTTATGAATCGCCTCAAAGCCAACCTCCTCGGTAAAACCATCGTGCTTAGTTGAATCTCCTTTCACAAAATAATCTTCGTTAACCGGGACATCATATTTCTCCAGGGCATCTATAAAACCGCGTCTTCGCTCATTGGTCGTCTTCGATTCCAATGCTGTCGAAATCATTCCTATACTTTTAAAACCCTGCCCGGCCAAGTGCTCGCCCACTAAAAATCCGCCATGATAATCATTTAATTCAAAATAAGAATAATCGGGGTGTGTCGTGTTTAGAAGTACGGTGGGCGTTTTAGTAGCCTGAAGCTGCCGGTGAACCTTATCGCGCAAATTAATCGACAGAATGATTACTGCATCTGCCATTCCACGATCAAAGAAGCGTTCCATACGCTCTTCTTTATGTTGCGAGCCGGTATTATAAAGAATCATTTCAAGTTCAGTTCCGGTGAGCTTATCCTTGATTCCCTTCAGCACTTCATTAAAATATGGCGTTGTAAATGAAGGAACTACGACCGCCAATGTTTGTACTTTCCCCGCTGCTAATTTTTGAGCGGTTAACTGCGGGCTAAATCCCAATTCATCAATGACCTCCAAAATTTTTTCTTTGGTTTTATCGGCTACATTTGGGGAATCGTTCAGTACCCGCGAAACCGTTGCCGTGCTGACATCCGCCTGCTTGGCGACTTCATAAATGGTTGCTTTTTTATTCTCTTTTTTTGTCATAATTATTTTTTAATAATTCATAAATATAGATAAATAAAACTACCAATTAATCTAACAATATAACCGGAGCGTTCGTATAAACTAATTGTTAATTCTTTACAAATTTAATAAAGAATCCA
>DASQZL010000106.1:0-3109 GCA_035638715.1 Balneolaceae bacterium | reverse complement strand
GCAGCAAAGAAAAGGAGTGATGATGCTGGCAAATAAACCGCCAGCGGTAGATGCGTTGTGTGCGCTGCCTCCCATCCGGTAGGAGAAAATGATGAAAGGAAGAAGCATGCCCATCAGCAGCGAAATTACAAAAGCAATAATGCCGTCCTGCCAAGTGAGATAATGCAGTGAGATGAGACCGATATGCCCGCTGGTATAGGTAGCCGGCAAAATGAACAGGTATGCGGTAAAAAATACAATAAAACTTGTACTTCCGAGTACACGATAAAATTGATTATCAAATACGAAGGAAGAAGCCGTATACAACGTTTTCATTATGTGTATATTTAACTCGCAATGTAAATCAGGACGAAGAAGCGGTTTTATTAATAAAGGTTGCTATTTCCTTTATCTCTGCTCCCAAAGCCGTGCCCTGTTTTACCACTTGACCTTTTTTATTGATCAGAAAAAAGATATCGGGATCATGTTTCGGATTATATTTTTTCTCCAGTTTTTTGCTTGCAACCCCGAATTCCCAGTTTTTTGCCTTTACCACAGCGGGATTTTTCAGGAACTTTTTTATAAAATTATTAATGGTGCCGGATAATTTGGGATACCCACCGTTGTTATAATTGCGCAGGGCAATGACGGTGACTTTGTTTTTGAGCAGTGATGGCTGCTTTTTGGCGAGCTCCTTCAAGCCTACGCCGCAGCTCGGGCACCAGGTCGAATACAGCCACAGTATTCGGTATTTTCCCTGGAAACGGGATAAATGAACGGTTTTTTTGCCCACTTTAAACGGGGCATTTGGCACTTTCTTCTGAGCGTGAGCGCTGCCAGCCATCATAAATAAACCAAAAAAGCCGATAATCAGAGTTTTTAGAAGATTTTCTGAAAGGTTAGTCAAGTGCATATTTACGGGTGATTTTATATTAGGAAACTATATTAATGATTCTTTATCGGATGTTGGGAGTAATCCGAATCATACGGCACAGCAACTTAGTTTGTTCACATTTTTATCAAATGCAAGGGCTGCCAGCTTTATTCCCTCTGAGAGGGTCAGGTACGGATGAAATTCTTCGGTCAGCGTCTCGACAGTCACCCCATGCCGCATGGCCAGGGCCAGCTCCATCAGCAGTTCCGAACCTTCCGGTGCCAAAATACGCGATCCTATAATTTGGTCATCGTCCCGATTGCGTATCAGCTTAATAAATCCCCGGGTATCCCGGGCAACAATAGAGCGGGGCACGTTATCAAGGGACAGTTTTGCTGTATCGTAGTTTAGGCCCTCCTGTCGGGCCTGCCTTTCATCCAGACCTATTCCTGCTATTTGCGGGTCGGTGAAGATAACCCATGGGAGGACTGAGTAGTCGGCATTGCGAGACTCGCTGCGTAGGGCATTGTCGGCTGCAAGCTTGCCTTCATAAGCGGCCGTATAAACAAATTGATGCTTGCCTGTTACATCACCTGCAGCAAAAATGTTATTTACTGCTGTGCACATGGTTTTATTAACGGGAACATAGCCGCGGTCCACAGAGGTCAGTCCTGCAGCATCCAATTGTAAATCTTTTGTGTTACCCTGCCGTCCGGCAGCCACCAGCAGGTGGGTGGCTTTGAGCATGGTTTCTTCACCATCTTTCTTTATTTTTACAATCGTTTCATCACCGGCGGTAAAAACGCGCTGAAGTTTGGTATTTGTAAGTATTTTAATACCATCGTCTTGCAGATAATTTGTTATCTCCCGGGCCAGTTCTTCCGGCTGCTCACTTAATACATGCTCCGATCGCTGAATAAGGGTGACTTCGGAGCCCAGCCGGGCAAATAGCTGGGCATTTTCAAGGGCGATATACCCTCCGCCAAAGATCAAAAGCTTGCGGGGCAAATCTTTCAGTTTGTAGATGGTTTCATTGGTCAGGAAATCGGCCTCTTCGAGTCCCGGCACGTCCGGAATATAGGTAGATGCACCGGTGGCAATTAGAATATTTTCAGCCGAATATTTTTTTCCACCGGCTTCAACGGTATGCTTGTCGATAAGTTTTCCCCGTTCTTTCAGCAGTGTTATGTTGGTATCGTCACTGATTACGTCAATATATTTTTGTTTACGAAGGTCGGCGACCAAGCTGCGTTCCTGTTCGATGATTTTTTTGAAATCAGCGATACGACTTTGGGTTTCAATGCCCTCAAAACCGGGGTGGGCCGCCCGGTGATGAGCTTCGGCCGTACGAATCAGTGTCTTTGAGGGAATGCAGCCGACATTTACGCAAGTGCCACCGGTAGGCAGACCTTTATTCAGAATGAGGACACTACCTCCCAGTTCACTGGCCCTGATGGCCGCAGCAAAAGCTGCCGATCCCCCGCCAATAATAACCAGGGAATACCGGTCCCGCCCAATGTCTCCGTCACTAATTTCTCCGGTTACCTTGTAATGACCGGTCGCATTGATCGTATCAATAATTTCATCCCTGCTAATTTTCTTGGGATTGTACGTAATTTCGGCTTGTTCTTCAGGATAGCTGACGTTTTTATTCAGCACACCCTCTTTGTCGTCAAACTGTTTGGATACAGTTCGGGCACAGCCGTCACAGGTCATGCCGCTAATTGAGAGATGAATGGTTTCATTGTTCATAATATCAGTAATTCAGCAAATATTTAAATCGATTTATTGAGCTTTTTTATGCAGCCAATACCTCGAGAATATTGTTATCCTCAATTTGGTCAAAGTTGGGCGACAATATTTCGTCAAACGGGGAGTTTAAGGAATAAAAAATGGTTTGCCCATCTCGCTCATTCTCTACCAGGCCGCCGTCTTTAAGTTTACGCAGGTGCTGGGATACAGCCGGCACGCTCATCTTCAGGATATCGCTCAAATCACAGGGACAAAGTTGCTCTTCAATGCTAAGAAGGTAGAGAATCTTCAGGCGAACATCATTGCCGGTTAGTTTCAGTATATCTACCAACCGGTCAATGGAGTTTTCCACCTTGTCCAAAGCTTCAATACAACGATTGATTTGAGTGAGGTCGGCTACTTCGCGAATACATTGTTGTTTACTCATGCTCGTTGGCTTATTTATCAGTTGACAAATCTAAATATATAAAACTTTTATTATTTAAGCAATTTCTTAAATAATAG